>DAHWBL010000412.1 GCA_027323595.1 Acetobacteraceae bacterium
GCGAACCGCCCTGTTGTCACATGTGCCGGTGCCGCCCGGACACATCCATCCGATCCAGACCGGGCTGGCGGACGCTACGGCGGCTTCATTGGCCTATGAACGCACGCTGCGGGAGTTCGCTGCCCGGCGAAGGGCCGATGACGGAACCCTGTTCGACGTCACCCTGCTCGGGCTGGGCGAGGATGGTCATATCGCGTCGCTGTTTCCCGCCGACCCGGCACTGGCGGAGCGGGAGCGCTGGGTGACATGCGCGCACGCCCCGGCGGGTGACGCGCGCATCACCCTGACCGTGCCGACGCTGGAGCGCAGCCGCGCCGTCGCGTTTTTAGTGTGCGGAGAAAACAAGCGCGCCGTTCTGCGGCGAATGCTGCGGGGTGACATGTCGCTGCCGGCGACGCATGTGCATCCGCTGGGCAGCATCACGGTATTTTGTGACGCCGCCGCCAGCGGTTAAAGCTGGTCGCGCATGGTGTCGGCCAGATACAGCACCAGCGCGGCGCCCAGGGCCACCATCAGGGCGGCGAGCGCAAGACCCAGCCGGGCGCGGTCCTGGTGCGGTTCGGGGTCATCGATGGCGCGGGCGTTGCGCACGAAGCGCGCGGTCGCGACGCCGACCATGACGGTGCCGGCGATGATCAGCACGATGCCGGCCGCAGCACCAAAGCCGCCGCCTGGCACCGGCGCCGGCCGACCTGCACCGGCGAGCGAGGTTGCGGCGATTCGCAGGAACAGATTGAAGCGCGCGACCAGAAAGCCGAACGCCATCACCGCGATGGCGGTGCGCACCCAGGCGAGAAATGTGCGCTCGTTGGCCGCGTGATCGGTGAAGTTGCGAACGGTCATGCTGTTGCCCCTTGCCAAGGGCGACAGACTATCGCGGCGGCGACGGCGGCGCCACGCGCCCCCATGACAACGACGTCCATGCGCGTTCATGCAGGTAGAACAAGGCGATCTTGGTGAACATCTCCGCACCTGCGATGCCGCCGGCGATGTCGTAGCGGCCGGTGATCAGCCAGCCGAGGACGAACGTGTCGAACGAACCGGTGATGCGCCAGGTGACCGCCTTGGCGAAGCTGCGCCAGCGCCGTTCGGCGGGGCGCGCGGGCTCGGGCTCAGTGGGTTGCACCATCCCCAGCGCGACCGTTGCATGGGTAAGCGGATCGATGAGGATGAAGCCGCCGAGTTCGCGGTCCTGCGTGTAGGGGCTGGCCGGAAGTGCCCGATCGAGCCGCAGGGTCACGCGGGCGATGCTGTTGGCGGCGAGGCTTTCCACCGCGTGGGGGGTGAAGCTGTGGATATCGACGGCGTGGTGCACCGTTGAAATCCGTGCGCTGGCGCGCGCGGTGCCAAGGCGGATGTCGTAGGCGTCCGCGAGGCGCGGGGGCGCGTCGTCGGTCCAGAGCAGCAGAGCATCGATGTGATCGTGGGTGCGCACGTCGTCATCCACAGCACAGATCACGTCGCCGCGCGAGATGTCGATTTCATCGGTGAGCGTGAGGGTGATCGCCTGGCCGGCGGAGGCCTCGGCGAGGTCGCCATCGGCGGTGACGATGCGCGCGACGTGGCTGGTGCGCCCGCCAGGCAGGACGCGCACCGCGTCGCCTGGGCGGACGATGCCCGCGGCGATGGTGCCGGCATAGCCGCGAAACCGTGCATCGGGGCGATTCACCCATTGCACCGGCAGGCGAAATGCGCCCGGCCCGCGAGGGCTGTCGCCAACGACGTCGATCTGTTCGAGATGATCGAGCAAGGTCGGGCCATGATACCAGGGCATGCGTGCCGAGCGCTGCACCACATTGTCGCCTTCGCGCGCGCTGAGGGGAATGGCGGTGATGCTGGTGAAGCCCAGTGTGGCCACCGCGTCGCGATAGTCATTTTCCAGCGTGTCAAAGACGGCGCCGTCGCAGCCGACCAGGTCCATTTTGTTGACCGCCAGCACGACGTGGCGGATGCCCAGGATGGCGGCGATGAAGGAGTGCCGGCGGGTCTGCGCCAGGATGCCTTTGCTCGCGTCGACCAGGATGACGGCGAGTTCCGCGCCGGATGCGCCTGTGGCCATGTTGCGTGTGTATTGCTCATGGCCTGGCGTGTCGGCGACGATGAAGGCGCGGCGCGGGGTGGCGAAATAGCGATAGGCGACATCGATGGTGATGCCCTGTTCGCGCTCCGCGGCAAGGCCATCGACGAGCAGCGCGAAATCCAGCGCCGCGCCGTTGGTGCCGTAGCGACGGGAGTCCTGATGCAATGTGCCGAGCTGGTCGGTGGGCACCAGTCCCGCATCATGCAGCAGGCGGCCGATGAGGGTGGATTTGCCGTCGTCCACCGAGCCGCAGGTGAGAAAGCGCAGCCGCGTCAGCGCGGGGTCGGCGGCGCGCGGCGCGTAAACAGGTGATGGCGCGGCCGGGCGGTCCGCGAGCGCGGTTTCCATCAGAAATATCCTTCCTGCTTTTTTTGTTCCATCGAGCCGCCACCGTCATGATCGATCAGCCGGCCCTGCCGCTCGGAGACGCGCGCGGCGCGCATTTCGGCGATGATCTGCGGCAGCGTGGTTGCCTCGCTTTCGATCGCGCCGGTGAGCGGATAGCAGCCGAGCGTGCGAAAGCGCACGTTCCGATGCTCGACGATTTCGCCCGGACGCAGCGCCATGCGTTCGTCATCGCGCATGATCAGCATGCCGTCGCGCTGCACCACCGGGCGCTTGGCGGCGAAATATAGCGGCACCACCTCGATTTTTTCCAATTCCACATAGTCCCACACATCCGCCTCGGTCCAGTTGGACAATGGAAAGACGCGAAAGCTCTCGCCCGGACGCTTGCGGGTGTTGAACCGGCGCCATGGCTCGGGGCGCTGGTTCTTGGGGTCCCAGCGATGGCCGGCGGAGCGCAGCGAGAAGATGCGTTCCTTGGCGCGGGATTTTTCCTCGTCACGCCGCGCGCCACCGATCGCGGCATCGAAGCGATGCAGGTCGAGCGCCTGGCGCAGGGCGGCGGTTTTCATGACGTCGGTGTGCAGGCGTGAGCCCGAATCGAACGGATTGATGCCGGCGGCCTGTCCTTCGCGATTGACGTGCACGATGAGATCGCAGCCGATTTCGGCGGCGCGGCGGTCGCGAAACGCGATCATCTCGCGGAATTTCCAGCCGGTATCGACATGCAGCAGCGGCAACGGCAACCGCGCCGGATGGAACGCCTTTTGCGCGAGATGCAGCAGCACCGACGAATCCTTGCCGATCGAGTAGAGCAGCACCGGATTTTCGCAGGTCGCCAGGGTCTCTCGCAGGATGTGGATGCTTTCGGCCTCGAGCAGGCGCAGATGGCTGAGCGGTTTCATGTGAGGGCCGCCGCGCGCAGCAGCTTTCCGTCCGCGCCAAGATGCAGGCCGCACTCACGGGATTCATCGTGTTCCCACCACCAGCGTCCGGCACGCTCGGGCTCACCCGCGGCGATGGCGCGGGTGCACGGCGCGCAGCCGATCGAGGCGAATCCCTGCGCGTGCAGAGGGTTCACCGGCACGTCGTGGGCGGCGATGAAGCGGTCGAGTTCGGCGCGGGTCCAGTCGCGCAGGGGATTGGCCTTGAGGATGCCCAGTTCCGGATCGATTGCGACATAGTCGAGCGCGCCGCGGGCCGCGGACTGGTCCGCGCGCAGACCGGTGATCCAGCCCTGGGCGCCATGCAGGGCGGCGCGCAGAGGCGCGCGTTTGCGCACATCGCAGCAGGCGTGGCGTGCGGCCGTTGAGCGATAAAATCCGTTCGCGCCATGGGCTGCGAGGTGGGACGCCAGGGCGTCGGCATCCGGATGGGCCGAGGCGATGCGAATGCCGTAGCGCTGCTCGGTTTGTTCCCACAGCGCGTGGGTTTGGGCGAACAACCGGCCGGTGTCGAGCGTGACCAGCGCGATATCGAGGCCGGCTTCCGCGATGAGGTGGGTGATCGCCTGGTCTTCTGGGCCGAAGCTTGTGGTCAGCACGAGGCGGCCGGAAATGGCGGCGCGCAGGCCGGCGAGGCGACGGGCGGGTGTCTGTGACGGCCAGGCGTTGGCGAGTTGACGCAGGATGGGACGTTGGATTGACGCGGACATGACGGGCTCCGGGAGTGGGCGTGGCTAATTCAACATATTATATACGTGCGTCAATTTATTTATGCGTTCATGTACGTTTAATAGCAGATATCTGCTCTGCGATTCAACTCTTGATGCGGAAGGTATGTCGTGTTATTTGATTATTATACAGTTTAATGTCGTGTTTTTCTGATCCCTGCCCGTGCCCTCCGGAGTTACCATGCAGAGCCAGACCCTGCTGCCGCAATCCGCGCCCTTCGCCGCCGAGCAGATCGCGACGTTGAATCAGCTCATGCGTTCGACCAGCGCCGAACAGCGTGCCTGGCTGAGCGGGTTTCTTGTCGGGCATGAGGCGGGCCAGACGCAGACCGCGCCGGCTGCCAACCTGCCCCGCCCTGGCCTTACGATTCTCTACGCGACCGAGTCCGGCAATGCCGAGGCGCTGGCGGCGCAGGCGCGCAAATTGGCGGTGCGGCGCGGGTTTTCGGTGCGGTTGCTCGACATGGCCGAGACGACCCCCGCGGCCGTGGCGGCGGCCGACAATCTGCTGCTGATCGCCAGCACCTGGGGCGAGGGTGATCCACCGCAACGGGCAGTGGATTTTATCCGCGAGCTGAACGGCCGTGATGCGGTGCGATTTGATTCAGTGCGGTTCGCGGTGTTGGCGCTGGGCGACCGGGCCTATGCGCGGTTCTGCGCCACCGGGCGGGAGTTGGACGAGCGGTTGGTCGCGTTGGGCGGGCAGCGTGTTTGTGCGCGCATCGAGTGCGACGTTGAGTATCAGACCGCGGCCGGCGCCTGGATCGACGCCACCCTCGCCGCTTTCGCACCCGCCGACGACGCGGATGGCGCCGCGGTGATCCATGTCGATTTCGCCCATCCCGCGCGCGCATCGGCCGCCACGCGCGACGCCCCCGTGCGGGCGGAAATCGGCGAACTGGTCAACCTCAACAGCAGCCGTTCCGCGCTTACCACCATGCATGTGTCGCTGTCGCTGGAGGGCCTGGCGGTACGTTTCGAGCCGGGCGATGCGATCGGCATCTGGCCGGCCAACGATCCTTTGCTGATCGAAGAAGTTCTTGATGCCGCCGGTTGCGCCGCGGGGCCGGAGCTGCGCGCGGCGATGGCGACACGGCTTGACATCACCACCTTGACCCGTCCGCAAATCGAACGTCACGCCGCGTTAGTGGGCGATGCCGAGCTTGCGGCGCTGCTCGCCGATGAGGCGCGGGTGGGGGCGTATCTGCACGGGCGACAGGTGATCGATCTGTTGACGCGCTGGCCGCGGGCGCTGAGCGAGGCGGAGTTGGAGGCGATGTTGCGGCCGTTGCAGCCGCGGCTGTATTCGGTGGCATCCAGCCTGGCGCTGACCCCCGGCCAGGCGGATCTGCTGGTCGGGCTGGTGGAATATGACACGCATGGGCGCGCGCGGCGTGGAGTGGCCTCCGGGCAGGTCGCGCGGCGGCTGGGGGTGGGCGAGAGTTTGCGGATTTTTGTGAAGGCCAATCCGCATTTCCGGCTGCCATCCGATCCGGCGCGCGACATCGTCATGATCGGGCCGGGCACCGGGGTCGCGCCGTTTCGCGCCTTCATGCAGCAGCGCGAGGCAGACGCGGCATCTGGGCGCAACTGGTTGTTCTTTGGTGGCCGCAGCTACATGCATGATTTTCTCTACCAGCTCGATTGGCGCGACTGGTGCGACACCGGCCTGCTCAGTCGGCTCGATGTGGCATTTTCGCGTGATCAGCCCGACAAAATCTACGTCCAGCATCGCATGTGGGAGCGCCGCGAGGAGCTGTTTGGCTGGCTTGCCGGCGGCGCGCATCTGTATGTCTGCGGCGATGCTGGCGCGATGGCGCGTGATGTTCATGCCATGCTGATTGCGATCGTGCGTGACCGGACCGGGATGGATGCCGAGGCGGCAGAGGCGTGGCTGTCCGGCTTGCGTCGCGAGGGGCGGTATCGGCGCGATGTCTATTGAGCAGGAGCCAGGCATGAACGAACCGCCGCGCAAGCTGTCGCGCAACGAGACCATCAAGGCGGAAAGTCGGGGGCTGCGCGGCACGCTGGTGCGCTCGCTCGCGCGGGTGCAGACCGGGGCGATCGCCGAGGATGACACGCAGATCACCAAGTTTCATGGTTTCTACCTGCAGGATGACCGCGACCTGCGGTCCGAGCGCGCGCGCAAGCGGCTGGAACCGGCGTACAGCTTCATGGCGCGGCTGCGCATTCCGGGCGGCATCGTGACACCTTCGCAATGGCTGGCGCTGGAGCGCATCGCGCTCGAACGGGCGAACGGCACGATCCGGCTGACCACCCGGGAGACGGTGCAGTTTCATGGCATCATCAAAGGAAATCTGCGACCCGCGATGCAGGCGATCGATGCGGCGATGCTCGACACCATCGCTGCCTGTGGCGACGTTAATCGCAATGTCATCGCCGCGGTGGTGCCGCACCGACCGGCGCTGCATGCGCAGCTCGCCGCGATGGCGCGCCGGCTGAGCGAGGGGCTGCTGCCGCGCACGCGGGCCTGGCACGAAATCTGGATCGATGGGGCGTTGCAGGGTGAAGCCGAGGTGGAGGACGAGCCGATTTACGGGCGGACCTATCTGCCGCGCAAATTCAAGATCGCGATCGCGCTGCCGCCCGATAATGACGTCGATGTATTTGCCCATGACCTGGGGCTAATCGCGATCGAGCAGGACGGGCTGATCGTTGGATATAATGTCGCGGTCGGCGGCGGCATGGGCATGACGCACGGTGAGAACACGACCTTTCCGCGCACCGGCGACGTGATCGGGTTCTGCGCACCCGACAACATCCCCGCATTGGCCGAGGCGGTGGTGATCGTGCAGCGCGATCATGGCGACCGCGCGGACCGGCGCCAGGCGCGGCTGAAATACACCATCGAGCGCCTGGGGCTTGCGCGTTTCGTCGCGCTGGTGGCCGAGCAGGCCGGATTTTCCCTGGAACCGGCAAGGGAATTTCGATTTCAGCACAGCTCGGACCCGATCGGCTGGCGACGTGGCGAAGATGGGGCGTGGCATTACACGCTGTTCGTCGAGAACGGGCGGGTGGACGACCAGGGGCCGCGGCGTCTGCTGGCGGGGCTGCACGCGATCGCGCTGGTGCATGCGGGCGATTTCGTGCTGAGCGCGAACCAGAACATCGTGATCTCCAAAGTCAGCGACGCCGAGCGGCCGGTGATCTCGGGATTGATCGAGCAGTTCGGCATGGCGCGCGTGCAAAGCGGGCTGCGCCGCAACAGCATGGCCTGTGTGGCGCTGCCGAGTTGCGGCCTGGCGCTGGCGGAGAGCGAGCGCTATCTGCCCGCGCTGATCGATGCGTTGGACATCGCGCTTGCCGAGCACGGGCTTGACGAGGAAGACATCGTCATTCGCATGACCGGCTGCCCGAACGGCTGCGCGCGGCCGTATCTCGCCGAGATCGCTCTGGTTGGACGTGGGCCAGGACTCTACAATCTATATCTGGGCGGCGGCTTTGATGGCGGCCGGTTGAACAAGCTGGTGGCGCGTGATCTGGACCACGCCGCCATCCTTGCCACGCTGCGGCCTTTGTTTGCGTCGTTCAGCCGCGAGCGTGAGCCCGGCGAGCATTTCGGCGACTGGACGATCCGCGCGGGGGTGGTGCGCGCGACGCAGCAGGGCAACCGGTTTCACGCCGACCTCGCACCGGGGCTGTAGCCGCGCGCGGCGGCCTGGTTCAGCCCGGGCGCTGTGGGATGCGGACGAATTTCGCCGGATCGTAGCCCTTGGCAGCGAACATCGCGAGCAGGTTCTGATAGGTCGGCTCGTCCATCATGGGCTCGCGCGACAGCACCCAGCCATAATCGCGCCCTGGATATCCGACGAGAGCGTAACGGTAATCGGGGTCCACATACAGGATCAGGTAGGACAGATAGATCGGCCAGAGCGGGGTTTCGCGCAGATAGGCGTTGTTGGTGCCCGGGACCGCGTAGCCACGCATGGTGAAGCTTTCCGCCGGGGCCTCCAGCGTTCCCTTTCGGCCCCAATAGATATCGGTGAAGCTGTCTGGCCCGGTCAGGCTGATATCGAACCAGCTCCCGACTTTTCCGGCCTCGGCGAAATAGGGGATGTTGGCGATGATGTACCATCGCTGCGCGTAACGGTTCAGATCGACCTGGGGCGCGAGCGCCTGCGGCGGAGTGTCGGCCGCACAGCCGACGAGGAGCAGAAGCAGGGCAAGGCAGGACCGGCGCATCACGATATTCCTTCACATCGGTTCATAGAGAATGGTCGAGCCGTCGGTTGCCGGCGCGCGCAGGCGCACCCAGCGTCGGTCCGGCGTGTACCAGAGTTCCATTTGCACATCACCGTTGATGACGAATCGCTCTGCCCCGATCCGCGCACCGTCGCCGATGAGGAGGCTGTCACTGCCGACGTCGGCGAGCGTGTGGGTGAGCAGCTTGCCGTTCTGCGGGCTGATCCAGGGACCATCCAGTTCATTGCGGTTCCAGTGGGTTCCAGGTAGCGCGTTCGCCGGCGCGCGATAGCCCGGACCGGACGAGCCGGTGACCCACAAATCCTGTCCCTGTCGCGCGATGGTGGCGAAGTTCGCGGTGCCGTCGTCATCGGTGTGCGCATCCAGCCGCACGAGCCGCCCGCCGCGCCATTGTTCCAGACCACGCAACCTGTAGCGATACAGCGTGATCGGTCCGATGCTGTACGCGATATCGACGGCGATGCGCACGTCGATCCCGTTATCGGCGGGATCGAAGGATATGCTGTGTGTGCCGATATCCTTGCCGTTGCGCAGCACCCTGAACGAAAGCATGTCCGGCTGCTCCTGGCTGGCGGCGGCGCGCACCGGGGCCGCCGCGACCAGGCCGAGCAGCGTGGCCCGCCGGCTGATCATCCGGCATGCTCCAGCCGCCACAGCCCGACATCGAGCACGCCGGCGCGAAATCCCGCCTCGCAATAGCAAAGATAATAGTGCCACAGCCGACGAAAGCGCGGCGGGAAGCCCATCGCGGCGATCTCCGGCCAGGCGAGTTCGAAGCGGCGGCGCCATTCGGCAAGGGTGCGGGCATAGTCACGCCCGAAGGTCTCGCACAGACTCACTTTCAGCCCGGCGGCGTCGATCTGTTCGCGCAGAACGCTGGGCGATGGCAGCATGCCGCCGGGAAAGATGTGGCGCTGGATGAAATCCGCGGCGCCGCGATATTGCTCGAAGCGTTCCTCGCAAATGGTGATCACCTGGAGCACCGCGTTGCCGGTCGGCGCGAGGCATTGGCGCAATTTGGCCAGGTAGGAGGACCAGTATGCCTCGCCGACCGCTTCCAGCATCTCGATCGAGACGATGCGGTCGTAGTGGCCAACCTCGTCGCGATAATCACGCAACTCCGCCTGCACCGGCAGGCCGGCAAGGCGCGCGCGGGCGAATTCCAGTTGCGCCGGCGACAAGGTGAGGCCGGTGACCGTGGCGCCGGCGCGGGCGATGCGTTCGGCAAGGCCGCCCCAGCCGATGCCGATTTCGAGCACGCGCTGCCCTGGCGCGAGCTGCATCAATTCGAGCACCCGGTCCTGCTTGGCGATCTGCGCCTGTTCGAGCGACAACTCCGCGCCCTGATAGAGCGCGGAGGAGTAGCTCATGCCGGCGTCGAGCCAGCGTGCATAGAAATCATTGCCGAGATCATAGTGCGCGACGATGTTGCGGCGGCTGCCGGCGGGGGTGTTGTCGCGCAGCCGGTGCAACACGCGGTTGATCGCGCGGGTCAGCCGACTTCCCCGCATCACCTGGTCCAGCGCGTCGATGTTGCGGGCGGCGAGTTCCAGCAGGGCGGTGACATCGGGGCTCGACCAATCGCCATCCATGAAGGACTCGGCAAAAGCGATGTCGCCACCGAAAGCAAGTCGGCGCAGGCAGCGCCAGCGGTGCAGCACCACCTCGGCTTCGGGCCCCGATGCGGGCGCGCGATGGCGGATGACACGACCCGACGGCAAGGTGACGGCAAGCGAGCCGCAGCGAAGTCCGGCGCAGACGCGCGCGAGGATGGCGGCGTGAAGCCTGTTCGCGCGCGGCAGCATCGGCAGCGACGCGGACAGGGTGTTGGCTTCGCTCATGGTCGTTCCTCACGTATGACGAGGGTGATCGGTTCGCCGGGCGGGCGTGGGCGTGGGCGCAACGCGAGGCCCTTGCGCCAGAGTTTCAGCGCCTCCCAATGGATGCCGGCAAGCACACGCAGCGCGAGCAGTGGATGGGCGATGAAGGCGCGCAGCAACCCGGCATCTGACAGAACCCGGCGACGCCCGTTGAAGGCCGCGAACAGCATGGGGCCGGCATCGTCGGCGACCTCGATGCCAAGGCTCACGCGCGCGCCCGGCGGTTCGATGCGAAAGCGGTAGACGAGGTCCATCGCCATGAAGGGCGAGACGTAGAAATTCTTGTCGCAGCATTGGCGGACCAGCGCCTCGCCGCCAGGTGCGACCGGAATGAGATAGGAGTGGCGCTGCTTGAAGGTGTTGTTCACCTCATAG
>DAHWBL010000427.1 GCA_027323595.1 Acetobacteraceae bacterium
TCGGCCGCGCGCGCCGGCGGCGCATAGAGCTGCAACACATCGAGCCGCACCCGGTCGAGGGCGGCATCGATGTCGGCCTCGCTCGGCGACACGAACAGCCCGACCCGGAGCGGCCCGCCGGCGTGGCGCGACGACAATGCCGCCGCCTGCACCGGGGTCAGCGCGCGCGGCGAGCCGGCGAAGAACACGAAACCGATCCAGTCCGCCGCCATCTCCACCGCCGCGTCGAACGCCGCGGGGTCGTTGATCCCGCACAGCTTCACCCGCACCTGCCGCCCGGTCATGGCGGCGGCAGCGCCGGCGGCAGGCGCTGGCGCAACTCGTCGAGCTGCTTTTGTGTCATGCGCACCTGCGCTTCCGCCCGGCTGGCGCGGCGGCGATGCCCCAGGGCGGCAAACCAGGTGATCGCCGCGCCGACAAAAAACGCCGCCGCCATGCCACCCAGGATCGCCGCCGACAGCGGCAGCTCAAGCGTGAGATCGGTGGGCCACAGCCCCAGCGTGACCGGCGCGCGGTTGGACAGCGCGAACGACACCAGCAGCAGAACGACCGGAACGGCGAGCAGCGCGCGCATGCGCGGTTTTCTAGCCCGCCGGCGGCGGCGGCGCCAGCGCGGCACCGGCGCGCACGCGCTGGCCCTCGGTACGCAACTGCCCGCAGGCGGCCAAAATATCCTGTCCGCGCGGCTGGCGCACCGGCGCGGCGAAGCCCGCATCCATCACGATCCGCGCGAAGCGCTCGATCCGCGCCGGGGTGCTGGGGGTGAAGCGGCTGCCCGGCCATGGGTTGAACGGGATCAGATTGACCTTCGCCGGCATGCCCGAGATCAGCCGCACCAGCTCGCGCGCCTCGGCCTCGCTGTCGTTCACGTCCTGCAGCATGATATATTCGAAGGTGATGCGCCGCGCGTTCGACGCTCCCGGATAGCGCCGGCAGGCGGCGAGCACCTCGGCGATCGGGTATTTGCGGTTGAGCGGCACGATCTCGTCGCGCAGCTCGTCGCGCACCGCATGCAGCGACACCGCCAGATTGACCCCCAGTTCGGCGCCGACCTGGTCCATCATCGGCACCACGCCCGAGGTGGATAGCGTGATCCGCCGGCGCGACAGGCCGATGCCCTCATGGTCCATCACGATGCGCATCGCCTGGGCGACGTTGGCGTAGTTGTAGAGCGGCTCACCCATGCCCATCAGCACGATGGTGGACAGCAGCCGTGGGGTTTCGCCGTGCGGGCTCGGCCATTCGCCGTAGGAATCGCGCGCCGCCATGAACTGCCCGACGATCTCGGCGGGGCCGAGATTGCGCACCAGTTGCTGGGTGCCGGTGTGGCAGAACCGGCAGGACAGCGTGCAGCCGACCTGCGAGGAGATGCAGACCGCGCCGCGATCCTCCACCCGGTCGGGGATATAGACCGTCTCCGCCTCTTGTCCGTCGCGGAAGCGAAACAGGAATTTCCTTGTCTGGTCCTGCGAGGTTTGCACCATCGCCGCTTCCGGACGGCCCACCACGAAGCGTTCGGCGAGCCGGCCCTGCAACGGCCGGGCGATGCTGCTCATCGCCGAAAAATCGGTCTCGCCCTGGTGGTAGATCCAATGCCAGAGCTGCTTGGCGCGAAACGGCTTCTCGCCGATCGCCACCAGCTCGGCGGCGAGCTGCGCGCGCGACAGCCCGACCAGGTCGCGCCGCCCGTCCGGCGTGGTCGGCTCGGGCGGATCGAACAGCGCCGATTTCGCCTCGATGCGCGCACGCTCGTCAGCGGTGAGCGCGGCGGGCGAGCTCATTTGCCCGGGCACGCCTTCACCGCGGCGGCATAGGCGGCGTCAAAGCCGCGCAGGCTGAACTGGTCGGTGATCGCGGTGTTTTTCGGCCCCGGTGATTTCGCCACCGCGCGCCGGCCCTTGTGCAGCGCCGCCACCGTCGCCGCGCCGTCACGGGCGAAGGCGCTGCGCTGGGCGGTGTAGAAATCCTGCGCCGGCTGCTGGTCCACCACCACCGCGACGGCGGCACCGGTGGCGTAGGCGAAGCCCGCCGAGATCGCCACCGTGTCGCGCGCGCCCGGCCGCTGCGCCACCGTCAGCACCACCTCGCCGCGTCCGGCCAGCGCCGGGGCGGAGGCGGCCGCGCGGGTAAAGGCGTAGCAGACCAGGGTGCCGCCCTCCGCATGGGTGGCGGCCTGCCAATCGTCGAATGTGCCGAGCGATTTCGGCGCCGCGCCGGCGGGCGGGTGCTTGGCGGCGGCGGCATGGCGCGTCTGCGCCAACGAAGCGGTGGCGAGCGGCCCCAACATGGCCAGGACGAACAGGAAGGTCAGACGAAGATCGGCGATGCGCATGCCGTGCAGATACGGGTTGCCCAACCAATGGGCAAGGATGCTGCGCTCATGCCTCCCCTCGCGGCCACGCCCGCCTCGGCGCGCCCTCACCGTTCGCGGGCGGGTTTCCAGGCCGGCAGGGTGCGGCGAAACACCGGGTCGCCGTGCGGTCCGGCGGCGGCGGGTGGTTCGGGTGGGGCGAGGTTGGTCAGGCCACGCGCACCCACGCGCCCATGCTGGAGCAGCCGGTCATACAGCACCAGCGCGCCGGCCACCGCCAGATTGAGCGCGAAACGGGTGGGGATCCGCACGACGTGGCGGCAGCGCGCGCGCAGGTCCGCCGACAGGCCGGACCGCTCGGGGCCCAGCACGTAGGCCGCCGACAGCGGATGGTGAAAGCGCGGCAGCTCCTCCGCCTCGTCCAGCAGCTCGACGCCGACCAGCACGCAGCCGGCCGGCAGTTCCAGCGTCCGCACCGAGTCGAACCGCCAGAGCGGCACATGCGCGGGAGTGTCGGAGGTGTCGGCCAGCCGGGCGGCGCGGGCGTCAAACCCGGCGCCGATGGTGAAGCAGAACGCCGCGCCAAAGCCGTGCGCGGTGCGCAGCAGCGCCCCCAGATTGGCGGATT
>DAHWBL010000432.1 GCA_027323595.1 Acetobacteraceae bacterium
GGCGCGCGATGTCGCGGTCAATCATTCGGTGTCGACCGGCAATGAGGCCGATCTTGGGCTTGCCGACTTCATCGAATATTTCACTGACGATGCCGACACCAGCGCGATCGTGCTGTATGTGGAGCAGGTGCGCGACCCCGCGCGTTTCCTCGCCGCGGCGGCGCGCGCGGCGGCGGCGGGCAAGCCGGTGCTGATGATGCATCCTGGCCGTGGTGACCGCGCGCGCGCGGCCGTGCAGTCCCACACCGGGGCGCTGGCCGGCGATTACGCGGTGATGGCGACCCAGGCCGGCCATGCCGGGGTGGCGGTGGTGGACACCATGGATGAGCTGGTGGACGCCGCCGAGCTGCTGGCGCGCTACCCCGCGCCGCCGGCGCGCGGCCCTGGCGTGCTGACCTTCTCGGGCGCGTTTTGTGCCATCGCCAATGATTTCTGCGAAGCGATCGGGCTTGATCTGCCGGGCCTGTCGGATGCCTCGGTGGCCACCCTGGCGGCGCGGCTGCCGCCCTTCGCGCCGCCGCGCAACCCGCTCGATCTCACCACCCAGCCGGTGTTCGAGCCCGAGCTGGTGGAGTTCGGCGCGCGGGTGCTGCTCGCCGATCCGGGGCTGGGCGGGCTCGTGATCTCGATCGCGTCGAGCACGCCGCGCCTCGCGATGGCCTATCTGCGCGGGGTGATCGCGGCGCGCGACAATTCCGACCGGCCGGTGATCTTTTCGCTGTTGGGCGACCGCGCGCCGCTGGCCGACGAGTTCATGGCGCTGGCGCGCCAGCAGCGGGTGATCCTGTCGCGCTCGGTGGATCGCTCGCTGCGCGCGGTGTCGGTGGCGACCCGGCGGGCGCGGGCGCTCGCGCGTGCCGCCCGGGCGGGCGGGCAGGCGGGGGTGGCGGATGTGGGCGAGATCGGGCCCGGCGCGCTGGCGGAGTGGCGGGGCAAGGAAATTCTGGCCCGGCTGGGCATCGCAAGCCCCGCGCACGCGCTGGTCGGCGATGTGGAGGCGGCGGTGGCGGCGGCGGCGCGCTTTGGCGGCAAGGTGGCGCTGAAGGCGCAGTCCGCGGCGCTCGCGCACTAGACCGAGGCCGGCGCGGTGATGCTGGGGCTCGCCGACGCGGCCGCGATCCGCGCCGCCTGGGCCAGGCTGATGGACAATGTGGCCGCCCACAGCCCCGGCCTGGTGCTGGACGGGGTGCTGGTGGAGGCGATGGCGCCGCGCGGGGTGGAGCTGGTGCTGGGGGCGCGGCGCGATCCGCACTGGGGGCCGGTGGTGCTGGTGGGGATCGGCGGGATCGCGATCGAGGCGCTGGGCGATGTGCGGCTGCTGCCGTGCGATCTGGCCGCGGCCGACATCGTCGCCGAGCTTCGCCTTCTGCGCGCCGCCCGGCTGCTGGAGGGGTTCCGTGGCATGAAGGCGGTGAATCTGGACGCGGTGGCCGCCGCGGTGGGCGCGGTCGGGCGGCTGATGCTGGGCCGGCCCGAGATCGCCGAGATCGACATCAATCCGCTGCTGGCCACCGATGCCGGCGTGCTGGCGCTGGATGCGCTGATCGTGGGGAGCTGATCAGCCGGCGCTGATTGTGGGGGAGCTGATCAGCCGGCGCGCAGCGCCTCCAGCCGGTCGATCATCGCGGGCAGCGAGAAATGCGCCGCCACCCGTGCGCGCCCGGCCTCGGCGAGGCGGGCGCGCAGCGTCGCGTCGCCGGCCAGCCGCACCAGCGTCGCGGCGGCTTCGTCGATGTCGTCGGGGTCGAAAATGAGGGCGGCGTCCCCGGCGACCTCGGCGAGGCCGCCGCGCATCGAGCAGGCCAGCGCCGCGCCGCACGCCATCGCCTCCAGCGCGGCGAGGCCGAACGGCTCCTCCCAGCGGCTGGGCACCACCGCGATCGCGGCCTCGGCGAGGGCGGCGAGCACCTGGTCGTGCGGCAGATAGCCGCGCAGCTCCACCCCCGCGGCTGCGGCCCGCGGGCGCAGTGCCGCGATGAAGCCGGTTTCGCGACCGTGCGCGGTGAAGCCGTCGCCCCCGATGATCGCCGCGCGCCAGCCCGGCAGCGCGGGCAGCGCGCGCGCGCAGGCGGCGACGAAGGCGTCGGGCGCCTTCTGCGGCACCACCCTTCCGGCGAACAGGATCAGCTTCGCGCGCGCCTCGGGGGGGGTGAGCGCGGGCAGCTCGGCCGGGTCGATCGCGTTGGCGATCACCAGCGGGTCGGCGGGCGGGTGGTCGATGCCGTCGAGCAGGGCGGCGCGCAGATGGGCGGAGACGCAGACCACGTGGGCCATGCGCGCCAGCAGCCGCCGCCGCTGCGCCGGCGAGCGCGCGGTGCGCATGGCGCGCGGGTCGTTGTGCAGGAACAGGGTGATCGGGCGGGCGGGGAACAGATAGGACAGGAACAGCGCCAGCTCGGGCTTGTTGTGCAGCTCGATCGGGCCGGGCGGCAGGCGGGCCAGCAGGGCGGCGACGCCGAGCGCGTAGGACCAGACCTGGGAGGGGAAGCGGCGCACCGGCACGGCGCGGAAATCGATCCCGGTGAAGCGCGGGCCGGGCGTGTCGGGGCCGATCACCAGCACCGGCGAGCGGCTGGCGGCGGCGATGCGGCGCACCACCATGGAAACCGCGCCGGCGCGGCCGGGGCCGAACCCCTCCTTGTGGGGCAGGATGATGGGAATTGACGGGCGCATGGATGCACGCTCTATCGCCCGGCGGCCGGCTCTGCCATAGCGCTGGCGTCAGATTTGGGCGATAGCGGCGCGATGCGTGAGATTCTGATCATCCGACTCGGGGCGCTGGGCGATTTCATCGAGAGTTTCCCCGCCTTCGCCGCCATCCGCGCGGCGCACCCCCGCGCACGGATCACGCTGCTGACCACCCGTCCGTTCGAGGCGATCGCCCGCGCCGCGCCCTGGTTCGACGCGGTGCGGATCGATGGACGGCCGAAAATCTGGAACCTGATCGGCGTGTGGCGCACCGCGCGGGCGCTGCGTGGCTTTGATTACGTGTTCGATCTGCAGACCTCGGGGCGCTCGGCGCGCTATTTCATTCTGGCCGGCAAGCCGGGCTGGTCGGGCATCGCGGCTGGCTGTTCGCACCCGCACGCCAATCTGGACCGCAACCGGATGCACACCATCGAGCGCCAGCAGGACCAGCTTCGCGCCGCGGGAATCCGCCAGTTTCCGCCGGCCGAGCGCGCCTGGCTGGCGGCGTTGGGCAGCACGCTCGGGGTGGTGAAACCCTTCGCGCTGCTGGTGCCGGGTGCCGCGAAGGACCCGCGCAAGCGCTGGCCGGCGGCCAATTTCGGCGCGCTCGCCGGCGTGCTCGCCGGGCGTGGGCTGACCCCGGTGGTGATCGGCGGTGCCCAGGAAGGCCGCGCGGCGTCGGTGATCCTGCAGGCCTGCGCCAGCGCCATCGATCTGACCGGGCGGACCTCGATCCCGGATCTGGCGGCGCTGGGCGAGGCGGCGACGCTGGCGGTGGGCGGCGACACCGGGCCGATGCACGTGTTCGCCGCGATGGGCGCGCCGAGCCTGGTGCTGTTCTCCGCCGCCGGGGTGCCCGCGCAGGCGGCGCCGCGCGGGCCGGGCGGGGCGTTCGCGCGCTATGTGCAGGTGGCCAATCTGGATCTGCTGCCGGTCGACCAGGTGGTGGCGGCGCTGCCGCGCGCATGAGCAAGGCGGTGCGCGGGGCGGTCCGGCGGGTGAAGCGCAAGCCGCGCCTGTGGCTCGCCGGGCTGCTGCTCGGACGGCGCTATCAGGTGATCCGCGCGCGGCCGGGGATCGTCGCGTTTTTGCGGTCGCGGCGGATCGACCTGGTGATCGATGTGGGCGCCAATGAGGGGCAGTTCGCGGCGATGCTGCGCGCCGGCGGTTATGACGGGGAGATTCTGTCGCTGGAGCCGGTGGCGGCGGTGTTCGAGCGGCTGGCGGCGCGCGCGGCGGGCGATCCGCGGTGGCAGGTGCGCCAGTGCGGGGCGGGCGCGCGCGCCGGCAGCGCGCGGATCGGGGTGGCGGCGAGCAGCGTGTTCAGCTCGATCAACCCCACCACCGCGGCGGCGGACGCGTTCGAGGCGAAATCCCGCGCGGTTCGCCATGAGACCATCCAGATCGTGGCGCTGGATGAATTATGCGCCGGGATGGACGGCAATATCTTCGTCAAGATCGACACCCAGGGCTATGAGGCGCAGGTGGTGGCCGGCGCGGGCGCGCTGCTTGGCCGGGCGCGCGGGGTGCAGCTGGAGCTGCCCTGTATTCATCTGTACGAGGGTGGCTGGTCGATCGCCGAGGCGATGGCGGCGATGCAGGCGCTGGGCTTCGCGCTGTGCCAGGCCGAGCCGGTGAATTTCTCCAAGGTCGATCCGGTGGCGCTGGTGGAGCTGGATTGCCTGTTCGGTCGGGCGGATCAGAGCAGCTCGGCATAGACCGCGATGGTGGCGTCCTGCATGGCGCGCACGGTGTAGTGGGCGACCACCCAGTCGCGGGCGCGGATGCCCGCGGCGAGGCGTTCGCCGGGCGGCAGTTCGAGCAGCGCGTCGAGCCGGGCGGCGAGCGCGGCGGGGTCGCCGGGGGGCACCCGCCAGCCGGTCTCACCTTCGCGGATGGTTTCGGCGGCGCCGCCATGGTCGGTGGCGACGACCAGGCAGCGCATCGCCTGCGCCTCGATGACGGTGCGGCCGAACGCCTCGGGCTCGATCGCGGCGGAGACCACCACGTCGGCGATCTGCATGGCGGCGGGCATGTCGGCGCAATGGCCGGCGAAGCGGACGCGGTGGGCGATGCCGAGCTCGGATGCCAGCGCTTCGAGGCGGCGGCCGAAGCGGTCGGCGGGTTTGGCGTCGCCGACCAGCACCGCGAGCGCGCTGTCGTGGCGCATCAGCGCGAGCGCGCGCAGCAGCACGTCCTGGCCCTTGCGCGGGGAGAGCCGGGCGGGCAGCAGCAGCACCGGCGCGCCGTCGGGCACCCGCCAGGCGGCGGCGAGGCGGGTGATGCGCTCGGGCGCGATGGCGTCGGGGTCGAAGCTCACCGGGTCCACCCCGCGGGGGATGACGCGCAGCCGCTCGGGGCCGACGCCGTGGCGCTGGGCGACGTGGTCGGCGGTGAAATGGCTGTTGGCGATGACCCGCGCGCCGCGTGCCATGATGGAGTTGTACCAGTGCTTGCCGGGGAAATCCTCGCGGTAGAGCCCGTGATAGGTGGTGACGAAGGGCACCCCCGCGCGGCGGGCGGCGAGCCACGCGGACCAGGCAGGCGCGCGCGAGCGGGCATGCACCAGCCGCACCGCGTGGGCGGTGATGAGCGCATGCAGGCGGGCGGCGTTGCGCCAGATGGTCCAGGGGTTTTTGCTGGTCAGATCGAGGGTGAACAGCTGGGCGCCGGCATGTTCGAAGCGCGGCAGCAGCCGCCCGCCGGCGGAGGCGACCAGCGCGCGGCCGCCGGCGCGGCGGATCGCCGTTGTGATTTCGAGTGCGGAACGTTCAACCCCGCCGCCATCGAGCGCGGGCAGCACTTGCAGGATCGCCGGGCCTTGCGCGCCATCGTCATCGGGCATGGGCGGGGGTTTAGAGCGGCGTCGGTGGGTTGACCAGCGGTGGCGGGGGGTGGGTGTGGGTAGGGATTTGTTAACCGCTGCCTCGTAGACCGGGATTCAGCACGGATCATGAGGCGCGCGATGAACAGTGACACCGCGATGGTCGAACCTGGACTGGAAGAAGTGGGGCCGGGAGAGGCGGGGCCGGAAGCAGCGGGGCCGGATGCGCCGGTGTGGCGGGAGGAGGCGGCGTCGCGGCCGCTGTTGCTGCTGTTGGCGGCGCTGGCCTGGCTGGCGGTGGCGACGGCGGTGATCTCGGGCTGGCTGGTGCTCGATCTGCGCAGCCCGCGCGGCGACTGGCAGCGCGAGGCGCGGGTGGTGATAGGCGCGGCGAGCCTGTTCGAACTGGTGCTGGGCGGGCTCGGTGCGCTGATGCTGCGGCAGTGGCGCGCGCAGCGCCGCTTGGTCCGCGCGCTGGCCGGGCAGGAGGCGGCGCTGCTGCTGGCGCGCGAGCGGACTCGCGCCGCGCAGGCGCTGAACGTGCAGAACCGGCGGTTCGAGGCGGCGCTGTCCAACATGTCGCAGGCGCTGGCGCTGCTGGATCGCGACGATCGGCTGCTGGTGGCCAACCATCGGCTGGGCGAGATGCTGGGGCTGGAGGCGGCGGCGATGGTGCCGGGGACCGGCTTTGCCGCGCTGCTGCGCGCCGCGGGCGGCGGCTGGCTGCCGGCGGGCGATATCGGCCTGTTCGCCGCGCGCGTCGCCGGGCTGCGGGCGGCGGGGTGTCACGACACGATTGTGCTGGAGCCGGGCGTGCGGGACGCGTGCGGCGGCCTGTCGGTGGCGATGAGCTATGAGCCGATGGACGATGGCGGCTGGCTGCTCACCTGCAAGAACATCACCGCCCGGCGGCGGGCGGAGGCGCGCATCATCCACATGGCGCACCACGACGCGCTGACCGGGCTGCCCAACCGGGTGCTGTTTCACGACCATCTGGAGGCGGCGCTGCGCCGCGCGCGCGACGGGCAGGCGGCGGCGGTGCTGTGCCTGGACCTGGATTTTTTCAAGAACGTCAATGACTCGCTGGGCCATCACATCGGCGACGAGCTGCTGCGCGCGGTGACCGCGCGGCTGCGCAGCGAGCTGCGCGAGGGCGATCTGGTGGCGCGGCTGGGTGGCGACGAGTTCGCCTTCATCCAGTCCGACGCGGCCCAGCCGGTGGCCGCCGAGGCGCTGGCGCAGCGGATCATCGGGCTGCTCGGTGCGCCCTATGAGGTGGCCGGCCATGAGCTGGTGATCGGGGCGAGCATCGGCATCGCGCTGGTCGGCGCGGATGGCACGGATGCCGACACGCTGCTGCGCAACGCCGACCTCGCGCTGTACCAGGCCAAGGCGGACGGGCGCGGGGTGGCGCGGCGGTTCGACCGGCAGATGGACGCGGCGGTGCAGGAGCGCCGGGCGCTGGAGATGGATCTGCGCCGGGCGCTGGAGCATGACGAGCTGCGGGTGCATTACCAGCCGCTCATTAACGTTCAGACCCGTGCGATCAGCGGGTTCGAGGCGCTGCTGCGCTGGCAGCACCCTGGCCGCGGGCTGGTGTCGCCGACCGAGTTCGTGCCGCTGGCCGAGGAGATCGGGCTGATCGTGCCGATCGGCGAGTGGGTGCTGCGGCGGGCGTGTCGCGATGCGGTGGATTGGCCTGACGAGGTGAAGGTGGCGGTCAATCTGTCGCCGGTGCAGGTGGGGCGGGCCGGGCTGCTGGAGATGGTGGCCGACGCGCTGCGCGACAGCGGGCTGCGGCCGGGGCGGCTGGAGCTGGAGATCACCGAAGGGGCGATGCTGGAGGACACCGTGGCGACTCTGGCCACGCTGGACGCGCTGCATCGGCTGGGGGTGCGCATCGCGATGGATGATTTCGGCACCGGCTATTCGTCGCTCAGCTATCTGCGCCGGTTTCCGTTCGACAAGGTGAAGATCGACCGCTCCTTCGTCGAGGGGCTGGGGCAGGGCGGCGATTGCGACGCGATCGTGGGGGCGGTGACGCAACTATGCGGGCGGCTGGGCATGACCACCACCGCCGAGGGGGTGGAGACCGAGGCGCAGATGCGGCTGCTGACGCTGGGGCGCTGCACCGAGGTGCAGGGGTTTTTGTTCAGCCAGGCGCGGCCGGCGCATGAGGCGGCGGCGCTGTGCCGGATCCTGCCGCCGATGGTGGCGCCGGCGGCGGCGTGAATCTTATTTATAGAGTTATCTCAAAATTAAGAGGCTTCATATCTTTTTTCGGAAAATCATCCGAAAAATCTTGACTCCGGTGCGTGATCGGAATTACAGAGCGTTCAGATGACCACCGGTCTTGGGGGACGGATATGAACCAGCCGCTTATGAACAAGCTGCTTTTGGCACTCGCCGCGCTGGCCATCGCGCCGGCCGCGCAGGCCGCCACCAACCTGGTGGTCAATGGCGGATTCGAGAGCAGCACCGGCGGCACCGCCGTCAATGGCGGGGTGACCGGCCAGTTCATCCCGAACGGCAACGACCCGAACGGCAACAGCTTTAACGTCAACTACGGCTATAATCCGGTGCAGCTGACCGGCTGGTACGAGTATTCGACCAGCGCCAACCAGGGCTCGCCGTTCAACTTCCTGGTCGCCAAGGGCACGGTGTTCACCTCCGGCTTTTCCGACAACTGGGACCAGGGTTATCGCACCATCCACCAGGGCAGCGCGCCGAGCTCGGCGGCCTACAGCCCGGCCGGCGGCAATTTCCTGATGATGGATGCGGGCTATCACCCGACCGCGATCAACCAGAACATCTCCGGGCTGGTGGATGGCGCCAGCTACACCCTGACATTCGACTGGGCGGCGACCCAGTGGAGCCAGGCGACCGGCAACACCACCCAGGACATCCAGACCACCATCGGCAACAGCACCCTGACCACCAGCACCTATGATCTGGGCAGCGGCCAGTTCAGCGGCTGGATGCAGGCGAGCGAGACCTTCACCTATGAGGGCACCAACAACGTGCTGAGCTTCCTGGCGCAGGGCACGCCGATGAGCCTGCCGCCGTCGGTGCTGATCGACGGAATTTCGCTGACCGCCAACGGCGGTTCCAACGGCAACCCGAACGTGGTGCCCGAGCCCACCACCTGGGGGCTGCTGCTGGTGGGCGCCGG
>DAHWBL010000433.1 GCA_027323595.1 Acetobacteraceae bacterium
GCGCGCCACCATCGCCGCGCGCGCGGCGGCCGGCGCCGGACCATCGGGGTCGCAGCGACGGCAGGGCCGGAACCCGGCCGCGCGGGCGTCGGCCGGGCTGTCGAACAGGCGGATATTCTCGGGCCGCGCCCGCCGTGACGGGCAGGACGGGCGGCAATAGACGCCGGTGGTGCGCACGGCGAACCAGAAGCCGCCATCCGCCGTGGCGGCGCGCGCGGCGATCATCGCCAGACGCGGGTCCGCCGCCGTGCCGGTTGGTCGGGTGTTGCCCATCGCTGCCTCCGTCGCTGCCAGGGCGGCATCATGCCCTGCCGCGCCGGCGCGCGCACTCCGGCGCGTGACATCGAATTCGCGGTGCGCCCGGGGCTGCCCAGGGGGTGCGTCCGTTGCTAGTCTGCCGGCAAGCAATCAGGCCCCAGGGGGAAACGATGACCAGCCGACCCACGCCGATGCCGCGCCTCGCGCTCGCCGCCCTGCTCGCGCTGGGTGCGTCGGCCGGCCACGCCGCGGAGACCATCCGTGTCGGCTATGCCGCGCAGTCACCCAGCTTCAGCGCGCCGATCGATGCCGCGATCGAGCAGGGCTATTTCGCCCGGGCCGGGCTGGAGGTGGTGGCGACCACCTTTGGCGGCGGCGCGCGGCTGCACCAGGCGATGATCTCGGGCAGCGTCGATATCGGCTTCAGCCCTGGCAGCGATTTCGCCTATCTGGTGAAGGGCGCGCCGGAGATGGCGATCGGCATCCTGGTCGATCAGCCCGCCTCGATCGGGCTGTCGGTGATCAACCCGCAGATCAAATCCACCGACGATCTCAAGGGCCGCAAGATCGGGGTCACCTCGGTCGGGGCCTACACCTATTGGTTCGCGATGGACCTGCCGCATCTGCTGAACTGGCCGGCGGGCGCGAAGGTGACGCCGGTTTCGGTCGGCGGCGCGATCTCGGGCCAGCTCGCGGCACTCACCACCGGGCAGATCGATGGCGTGGTCACCGACGTCACGCTGGGGCTGCAACTGGAGCATGATCATCGCGGCAGGCTGCTGCTGAACTGCGCGGATGTCGCCAAGGATGTGGTGGCGACGGTGGTGTGGGCGCATGACGACATGATCAGGGAGCATCCGGACGCGCTGCGTCGCTTCATGGCCGCGGCGCTGCAGGGCACCAACTATCTGGCGACCCACCGCGAGGACCAGATCCGGCTGGTGACCAGGGAAACCGGGCTGTCGCCCGACATCATGGGCGCCTACGTGGACATCACCAACCCGGCCTGGTCGCGCGATGGGCGGATCACCCCGCGCCAGCTCGGCGAGACCGCGCAGGCCTTGGTGACGGCGGGGTTTCTGGAGAGCGTTGCCGACCTGTCGAAGCATTATACGGATGCGTATCTGCCGAAGTGAGGCGGCGCGATGTGTACAATTTAGCGGTTAAAATTAGCGGTTGACGGGTTTTCCGCCGTTTCTGTATACATCCGACATACAGAAGCCTGGAGGAGACCAGAATGGCCGACGCCCGCACCCTCGCCGCCACCAACGCCATCGTCGCCCCGCTGAACGCCTGGTATGCCGCCGCGTGGGACCATGAACTCACCCACAGCCTCACCGCGCGCACCATCGTGGGCACCAAGATGGTGCTCTACCGGACCGAGGATGGCCGTGCCGTCGCGCTGGAGGATGCGTGCTGGCACCGGCTGGTGCCGCTGTCGATCGGCCGGCTGGTCGGCGATGAGGTGCAATGCGGCTATCACGGGCTGCGCTACAACAGCCGCGGCCGCTGCTCCTTCATGCCCTCGCAGGAGACGATCAACCCATCGGCGAGCGTGCGCGCCTTTCCGGTGGTGGAGGCGCATCGCTTCGTGTGGGTGTGGCCTGGCGACCCCGCGCTCGCCGATCCGGCGAAGGTGCCTGATCTGCACTGGATGAACAGCCCCGGCTGGGCCGGCGACGGGCGGGTGATCCGGCCCGAATGCGACTATCGCCTGGTGGTCGATAATCTGATGGACCTCACCCACGAGACCTTCACCCATGCCGGCACCATCGGCGATGACAATGTCGCCGAGGCGCCGTTCAGCGTCACCCATGGGCCGGGCACCACCACGGTCACGCGCTGGATGCTCGACATCGAGCCGCCGCCGTTCTGGCGCGCCAATTACGGCCGGCCGGGGCGCGTGGATCGGTGGCAGATCATCCATTTTCTCGCCCCCTGCACGGTGGCGATCGATGTGGGCGTGGCAACCGCTGGCAGCGGCGCGCCGCAGGGCGACCGCAGCCAGGGCATCTCGATGTGGGTGGTCAACACCGCGACCCCTCAAACGGCGACGAGCTGTCATTATTTCTGGGCCAACATGCGCAACTGGAGCCTGCATGAGCAGGTGCAGACGCATAAAATTCGTGAGGCCGTGGCAGGCATCTTCCACGAGGACCATGTGATGCTGGAGGCCCAGCAGCAGGCCATCCTCGATCATCCGGACCATGATTTCTACAATCTCAACATCGATGGCGGGTCGATGTGGGCGCGGCGGATCATCGACCAGATGGTCGCCGGGGAGCGCGGCCCGCGCGCGCACGCGGCCGAATAATGTCGCAGACCGTCAGCGCCCTGCTGGGCTTGCGCGAACTGATCCTGGATGGCGCGTTGCCGCGTGGGGCGCGCATCTCCGAGGTGGCGATGGTGGAGCGGCTCGGGGTGTCGCGCACCCCGGTGCGCGCGGCCCTCGCGCGGCTGGCCGAGGAGGGTCTGCTGGAGCCGATCGCATCGGGCGGCTATGCGGTGCGCGCGTTTTGCGAGCAGGAGATCCACGATGCCATCGATCTGCGCGGCACGCTGGAGGGCCTGGCCGCGCGGCTGGCCGCCGAACGTGGCGCGTCGGGGCGGCAGTTGGCCGATCTTGCCGAATCCATCAGCGAGATCGACGCGCTGCTGGCGCGCGGGGCGCTGTCGGAGGATGATTTCGCGCTGTTCATGGCGGCCAACGAGCGGTTTCACGCGACGCTGGTGGAAGCCGCCGACAGCGAGGTGATCGCGCGCGAGGTGGGCCGGGTTTGCGCCCTGCCCTTCGCCTCGCCGTCCGGCTTCGTGCGCGCCCAGGCGGTGCTGCCGCAGGCACGCGCCATCCTGGTGATCGCGCAGGACCATCACCACGCGATCGCCGAGGCGATCGGCGCGCGCGAGGGCACGCGCGCGGAGGCGCTGATGCGCGAACATGCCCGGCTGGCGCGGCGTAATCTGCAACTGGCGCTGCGCGCGCAGAACGCGATCGCGCGCATTCCCGGTGGCGCGCTGATCGGCGCGCGGCGTTGATCGTGCTCCCATCAACATCTGATCGTTCGGCGAGGACAAAAAATGCGCAAGGCTGATGAGTGGGGCGAGGCACGTGTCGTCGCGATTCATGATGTCGCCGCCGATATTCGTGAATTCCAGCTTTCGCCACAGGGCGGCGCGGCGGCCTATCCGTCCGGCGCGCATCTGCGCGTGCGGGTGCAGCTCGCCGATGGGCGGTGGGAGCTGCGGCATTATTCGCTGATCGGCGCGGCGCCGCGCGATGGCGCCTGGCGGATCGCGGTGAAGCGCGAATCGCCGGGCCGGGGCGGCTCGCGCTGGATGCATGCGCTCAATGTCGGCGCCACGCTCGATGTCGCCGCGCCGGCGAGCCATTTCGAGTTGTCTCCTGCCTGCTCCAGCGTTCTTCTGATCGCCGGTGGCATCGGCGTAACCCCGCTGGTCGGCATGGCCGAGCGGCTGGTGGCGCGCGGGGCGGCGGTGCGGATGATCCAGGCGGCGCGTGGCCGCGATGGCCTGGCCTATGGCGACGAGCTGGCCGCGCTGCTCGGTGACGGCTACCGCGCCAGCATCGACGACGAGGGCGCGCGGATCGATTTCGCCGCCGCCTTCGCGGCCTTGCCGGCGGACGGCGAATGCTATGTGTGCGGACCGGCCGGCATGATGGCCGCCGCGCGCGACGCCTGGCACGGCGTGGGGCGCGCCGCCGACCTGCTGCGCTTCGAGACGTTCGGCGGCACCGGGGGAGCCGCGCGCGCCTTCACCGTGCGCCTGCCCGCGCTCGGCCGTGAGGTCGAGGTTCCGGCCGATGCGAGCATGCTCGATGCGCTGGAGCGGGCGGGGGTGGAGATGCTGGCGGACTGCCGGCGCGGTGAGTGTGGGCTGTGCGCCGTCGATGTGCTCGATTGCGACAGCACGATCGAGCATCGCGATGTTTTTTTCAGCGCCGAGCAGCACGCCGAGGGAAAGCGCATCTGCGCCTGCGTGTCGCGCGCCGATGGCGGCACGCTCAGCATCGACACCTATTGGCGACCGGCGGCCTGAACCAGGCTAAACCCCGCGCATCTGCGGGGCGATGTGGTCGCGGAACAGGTTCATGCCGTGGCGAACGGCGGCATCGGGCATGTTGCCGATCTGCATCGTCAGGCTGAACACGCCGTGGCCGAGCGCCTTTTGCACCCGCTGCATCTGCCGCAGCACGCTTGCCGGGCTGCCGCAGAACACCGTTCCGGCCTCGATCTGTTCTTCCAGCGTGCGTTCGCGCAGGGTCTGGAGCCGACGATCGAAATATTGTTTCTGCTCGGCGCCAGCGTAATAATTCGTGCCGGTCAGCACCTCGGTCTGGGTCTGACGTTGCGGGCGCATCAGCACCTGATGGAAATATTCGAGGCCGGAGCGCATGATTTCTTGCGCCTGCTCGTCGGTGTCGGCGATCACGGTCTGGTGGCCGGACAGGATGTGCGCCGGGCCGGGTTCCCAGCCATGCGCGCGCGCCGCGCGGCGATAGACGGCGATGTTGGCGGCGACCAGATCGAGATCGGCGATCAGCGTGACGCCCATCATGGCGCGGTGGCGGGCGGCGAACTCGGCGGCCTGCGCGTTCGATGCGGACATCAGGATCGGCGGCGGGCGCTGCATCGGCCGCGGCCAGATCGACACCGATGGGAAATTGTAGAACTGGCCTTCCCAGCGGAACGGCTCGTCGGAGGTCCAGCATTTGACGATCAGCCGCGCCGCCTCGTCGAGCCGGCCGAGCGATTCGTCGGGATCGATGTTGTAGGCACGATATTCATGCGGGATGCCACGCATGAAGCCGGCGATCAGCCGGCCGCCGCTCATGACATCGATCATCGCATATTCCTCGGCCACCCGCACCGGGTTGAGCAGCGGCACCAGATTGCCGAGCATGCCAAGCCGGATCGTGCTCGTGCGCGCCACCAGTGCCGCGCCGATCAGGTTGCAGTTCGACATCAGGCCGTACGGGCTGAAATGATGCTCGTTGCAGCCCACCCAGTCGAAGCCGCATTGCTCGGCGTGGGCCATGGTGTCGATGTAGGTTTCGTAGAGCGCCTTGGCTTTGTGGGGGTCGAAATCGCGGTTCGCGACGGGCCAGCTGGTTGGCGGCTCCTCGCAAAAAGGCCAGGGCATCAGATGGAATAGATTGAACTGCACGTCGTTGCTCCAGGGCCGGCGGGGTCAGTGTGACAGGGCGGCGGCCTTCGCCGCCGCATCGGGGCGCGCGGTGTCGCGCAGGCGGATCAGCAGCAGGCAGGCGATCGCGGAAACCACCATCGGCAGCGCGACGAAGACGAACAACTGCTCGATCGGATAGTGCCGTCGCAGCAATTCCGCGCCGAGCAGCGGCCCGATGATGGCGCCGAAGCGGCCGATGCCAAACGCCCAGCCGACGCCGTTCGAGCGGATTTCGGTCGGGTAGATGATGCCAACGCTCGCGTTGAGGCCGAACTGGATGCTGAGCAGGCAGAAGCCGGCAACCGCCGCCGCGGGGATCAACAGACCGTTGGATGCCGACCAGCCGATCACCGCGGTTGCAGGGATGGCACACAGGATCAGCAGGAATACCGGACGCAGGCCCAGCCGGTCGAGAAATCCGGTGAGCACCAGGCCACCGAAGGTGCCGGCGATCTGAAACGCGAACAGCGCCTCGAACGCGGTGTCGGCCGCACCGCCGGCTTTGACCACCACCGGCCCCAGGACCGCCGGGGTCCAGGTGTTGACGAAATAAAACACCATCAGATTGATCGCGAAGAGCAGCCAGATCAGCAGGGTGATGACGGCATAGCGCCCGGCGAACAGGCCCGACAGGCTGCGTCCGATGCTGACCAGCACGTTGCCCGACGTCACCAGCCCGGCGTCACGCCGCGCGGTGGCGGTGGTGAAGCGGGCGTCCGCGCCGAGCACGATCCCCGGCGACATGATGCGCGCGAGTGCCGCGGTGCGGGCGCGCCGCCGGTCCGACAGGGCGAGAAACTTGATCGATTCAGGGATCACGAACCACAGCACCAGGCCGAGCAGGATCGGCACCACGCCGCCGATATAGAACAGCGAGCGCCAGCCATAGGACCCGATCAGCGCCGAGCCGAACAGGCCCGGCAGCGCGCCGCCGGTGGTGTTGCCCAGGAACATGATGATGATCAGCGAGGCCCGCAGGCGCGTTGGTGCCATCTCGGCGTTGAGCGCGATGGTGTTGGTGATCACGCCTGCGATGCCGACCCCGCCGCACAGCCGCATCAGCCACAATGCATCGAGCGACCCGGCCATGCCGCCGCCCAGGGTGAACACGCCGAACATGATCGCCGACAAAACGATCGCCGGGCGACGGCCGAAACGGTCGCCGAGCCAGCCGAACAGCGGGGCGCCGAACAGCACGCCCAGATTGTTCGCCGACAGCATCGGCCCAAGCTCGGCGGGTTTGACCCCCCATTCCTTGATCAGCGAGGGCACCGACACGGCGGCGGCGACGATGTCCCAGCCATCGAGCAGCATGATCAGGAACGACCAGAACACGATGCTGTAGTTGAACCAGCCAAGTGTCTGGCGATCGACGATCGCATCGACATCGATGGTGCTTCTGTCGGTCATGGTTTCTCCCCGGGCATCATATTTGCGCGCAGATGACCCGAGTTGTGCCATGTTGGCAAGCGCGTCACGGCGGCGCACTTGCCCGGCGGCGCATGATCAAGTTGGATAGGCAGCGCACCGACCGCAGGAGGCTAAGATGGCCGGCCCGTCCCATTTGCCCACGTCGCCCACCGCAGCGCCGCCCACATCGCTGGCCGGCCAGATCACCTGGTGGACCCTGGCGTTTCCGCTGATGCTGGTGGTGGCGTTGCTGCGTCATGATCTTTATCTGCTCAACTGGATTCATGTCCTGTCGGGCGCGCTGTGGACCGGGGCGGATCTGTTCATGGGATTCGTGCTTGGCCCGGTGATGCGCCGGCTGGACCCGACCGCGCGAACGGCGGTGATCGCGCTGCTGGTGCCGCGAACCTTGCTGTATTTTCCAATGGTGTCGCTGACCACCGGCACCGCTGGGTGGTATCTGGTGAGTTGGCTGGGCTACACCGACCCGACCAGTCCGGCATATGGGCTGGTGCTCATCGCGCTCGGCCTGGTCGGCGTGATGACGGTGATGGGGCTTGGATTTCTGCTGCCCAACAGCCTGCGGATCTGGTTCGAGCTGCGCCGGCCGCAGCCCGATCGGGCACGCATCGGGCGGATCAACCGGATCAATATCTGGCTTGCCGGCTCACAGGGCGTGATGCAGATCGCGATCATCGTGGTGATGGCGAAATTCGTGACCTGAACGGCGGTCCGCGGTCAGTGATGCACCAGCGGGCAGACGCTCTCGGCCAGCGGGCGGTACGCCTCGTCGCCGGGAATGCGTGTCAGAATCTTGTAATTGTCCCACGCGCGGTGGCTTTCGGCGGGTGATTTCACCTGCACCAGATACAGATCATGGATCAGCAGCCCGTCGGGGCGGATGTAGGCGTTGCGGGCGAACATGTCGTCGATCTTCATCGCGTGCAGGGCGGCGGCGACGGTGGTGGCATCATCGGTGCCGCTCTGCCGCACCGCCTTGAGGTAGTTGGTCACCGCCGAATAATTCGCGGCGTGCGACATGGTGGGCATCCGCCCGGTGCGCTTGAAGAATCGCTCGGAAAAATCACGCGTGCGCTCATCCATGTCCCAGTAGAAATCGGTCTCCAGCACCAGCCCGTGCAGCGTCGGCAGGCCGACCGCCTGCACGTCGGAGATGAACACCAGCAGGCCGGTCACCTTCTGCGTCTTTGAATCCAGCAGGCCGAATTCGGCGGCGGATTTGAGGCTGTTGATCATGTCGCCGCCGGCATTGGCGAGCGCGATCACCTTCGCGCCGGATGCCTGCGCGGCCAGCATGTAGGAGGAGAAATCCGGATTGTTGATCGGGTGGCGCAGCCCGCCGATCACCTTGCCGCCGGCGGCGGTGACCAAGGTCTTGATGTCGTTTTCAAGCGAAAATCCGAGCGCGTAATCCGCGGCGATGGTGAACCAGGTGTCCCCGCCGGCGGCGAGCAGGCCGCGCGTGGTCGCCTTCGCCTCGGCATAGGTGTCGGAGCGATATTGGATGGTGAAGGGCGAGCAGGATTTGCCGTTCAGCTCGGAGGTGGCGCCGTTGGTGGCCAGCATGATGCGCCCGCGGTCGCGGCTGATGTCGGAAACGGCGAGCGAGGATGCCGAGCCGACCACGTCCGCCACCACCGAGACATGGTCCAGATCATACCATTTGCGCACGATGCCCGCCGCGATGTCGGGCTTGTTCTGGTGGTCCGCGCTCAACACCTCGATGGGCCGGTCGAGCACGGAGCCGCCGAAATCCTCCACCGCCATGCGCACCGCGGTCACCGCGCCGGGGCCTGACACCGCCTCGTAGAGCGAGGACATGTCGCCCACCACGCCGATGCGCAGTGGCTCGGCCGCGCGCGCGGACAGGCCCGCCATTGTGCCGGCCAACATCATCGCCATCGCCAGATTCGCGCGCATCGCGGCCTCCCCAAAGCGTTTGTCCTTGCCGCCGCGCTAGGCCGGGTGGGCATGGGCTGTCAACATAAACCGGTCGTCGGATTTGCCGGATATTACTGCCCACTGCGCGTCATCATGGGTGATGTTGCGCTTGGGCGCGGTGTGGAGGCATGATCGTTGCCCAACCCAGGAGCGTCCGCGATGACCCACCCACCGGTTCCCATCCTGTCGATCCGTTCCGCTTTGGTTCTGCTCGCCGGTCTTGGCTGTTTCGCCGCGCCGTCGGCCCACGCCCAGGCGGTGGTGAGCCAGCGCGTCCTTTCGGGTGCCGGGGCGCGCATCATCGCCGAGCGGGCGCTCGCCTGCGCGGAGGGGCATGGCTGGCAGGTGTCGGTCACCGTGCTGGGTCGCGCCGGCGAGGAAATGGCGTATCTGCGCAGCACCGACGCCAACCCGCACACCAACGACAACAGCCACCGCAAGGCGTTCGCCGCGCGCACCTTCCGCACCACCTCCGCGGCGTTCGGCGAGGCGGTCGCGAAAAACCCGGGCCGTGCCGCGCAGGCGCTGCTGCCCAACGTCACCACCGCGGCCGGCGGCGTGCCGATCCTGGCCGGTGGCGAGGTGATCGGCGGGATCGGCGTTTCGGGTTCTCCGGGAGGCGAGAACGACGAGCTTTGCGCACGCGAAGGCATCGCCGCGGTCGCCGACCAGTTGAAATAGTCCATCCAGAAATCCAACCAGGGAGTTCTCCATGAAGCATCTTCTCGCCACCGCCTGCCTGCTCGCGCCGCTCTGCCTCGACCCGATGGCAACGCTTGCCGCCGGCAAGCCCAAGCCGACGGCCTTCAGCCTCACCTCGCCGGAGATGCGCGACAACGGCATTTTCGCCACCCAGCATGCCGGCGTCGGCAAGGCGTCGGATGGCGATGCGTGCGGCGGGGAGAACGTGTCGCCCGCGCTCGCCTGGAAAGGCGCGCCGGCCGGCACGCAGAGCTTTGCGATCACCATGTTCGACCCCGATGGCGCGGCCGGTTCGGGCGTGTCGCACTGGGTTGCCTATGACGTGCCAGGCGGCACCGACCATCTCGCCGCGGGCGAAGGGTCCAAGACCGACAAGCTCGTCGGTGGCACCAACCAGCGTTCGATGACCACCTATTTCGGTCCGTGCGGGCCGAAGGGTGACGCCTATCATCACTACACCATCCAGATTTTCGCGCTGTCGATCGCGCCAGGCACGCTCAAGCCGGGCCTCACCCGCGCCGAGCTGTTCTCCGCCATGGCCGGGCACATCCTTGCCGAGACCAGCATGATCGCGCGCTACACGCGCTAGGTCGTCACGCATCGGCGCCGGATTGTCATCCATCGGCGCCGATGCCACCTTGCGGCACGAACCGACGCAGGGGGCCGCGATGGCAGACGACATCAATTTCACCCGTCAGGGGCGCAGCCAGGGGACCGGCATCGGCGCGGATGTCGCGCGGGTGGAGGATCTGCGCCTGCTGCGCGGGCTGGGGCGCTACACCGACGATCATGCGGTGCCGAACTGCGCCCACATGGTGGTGCTGCGCAGCCCGCACGCGCACGCCGTGATCGAGGCGATCGACACCTCGGCGGCCTGCGCCATGCCCGGCGTGCTCGGCGTGTTCACCGGTGCCGATGCCGCCGCCGACGGGCTGGGCGCGATGGTCAGCACGATCGCGCGGCCAAAGCGCGACGGCTCGCCGATGGCCAGCACGGATTACCGCATGCTGGCGCCCGAGCGGGTGCGTTTTGTCGGCGATGCGGTGGCGATCATCGTCGCGGAAACGCGCGCCGCCGCATTGGACGCGGCCGAAGCCGTGCTGGTCGATTACACCCCCCTGCCCGCGGTCACCGATGTCGCCGCGGCGGTGTTCGCGCCGGGGGCCGCCGACGCCGCGGTGCTGTGGCCCGACAGCGCGCCCGACAACATCGCGTTCGTTCACACCGTCGGCAACAAGCCAAAGGTGGACGAGGCTTTTGCCAATGCGGCGCATGTGGCGGGCTTCGATTTCCGGGTCAGCCGGCTGTCGGCCAACCCGATGGAGCCGCGCAACGCGATCGGCATGTTCGACATCGCCGAGGAACGCTACACACTGATCACCGGCAGCCAGGCGCCGCACCAGACGCGCAATCTGATCTGCGAGCAGGTGCTCAACATCCCGACCCACAAATTGCGGGTGATTTCACCCGACGTGGGCGGCGGTTTCGGCCTCAAGGGCGGGGCGTTTCCCGAGCAGGCGCTGGTGCTGTGGGCGGCACGCAAGGTGGGCCAGCCGGTGCGTTGGGCTGCGACACGATCCGAATCGATGCTCGCCGATTATCACAGCCGCGACAATGTCTCGCGCATCGAGCTCGCACTCGACGCGCAAGGGCGGTTCCTCGCGCTGCGGATCACCACGCTCGCGGCCCTTGGCGCCTATCTGGCGATCCCGACCTTGATCGCGCCGATCGGCAATCTCGGCGGGCTTGCCGGCACCTACACGACGCCTTTCATTCATGCTGATGTCACCGGTGTTTTTACCAACACGCAGCCAACGTCGCCCTATCGCGGCGCCGGCCGGCCGGAGGCCACCTACGCGCTGGAGCGGGTGATCGACATTGCCGCGGGAGAGATGGGCATCGATCGGTTTGATATCAGGCGCCGCAACCTGATCCCGGCGAGCGCGATGCCGTATCAGACCGGGTTGATCTTCAATTACGATTCTGGCGATTTCGAAAAAAACATGACCATGGCTGCGGAGTTGGCCGACTGGTCAGGCTTTCCGGCTCGACGCGCGCAAAGCGAGGCGCGCGGCATGCTGCGCGGCATTTCGGTGGTGAACGCGATCGAGATCGCCGGCGGCCCGCCCAAGACGCCGATGGATGAAGGCGCGGAGCTGCGGTTTGATTCCGGCG
>DAHWBL010000436.1 GCA_027323595.1 Acetobacteraceae bacterium
CACGTCGTTGACGCGCGCCAGCGCGCATACCGCGCCGTGAACTCCGCCGAGTGCCGCGCCCGCAACGGCCGCGGCCAGCACGCCGGCCCAGGGGCTGGAGGTGTGATAAGAGGTGGCATAGGCGACCATCGCGCCGAGCACCAGAACACCCTCGTTGCCCAGATTGATGCGGCCGGATTTTTCGGTGAGGCATTCGCCAAGACTGACGAATAGAAATGGCGTGGAGACGCGCAGCGCCCCGGCGATCATGGCGACGAGAACGGTGCCGATGGCGGCGATCATGTGCGCGCCCTGGGCTGGAACCAGGCGAGCCGACCGCGTAACGTTTCGGCGGCGAGGATGGAGACGAAAATGAATCCTTCCAACACGGCAACGGTCGCGTCGGGCATATCCATGCGTCTCTGGAACAGTCCGCCGGCGGCGCCGATGCCGCCGAGTAGGACCGACATCGGAATGATGGCGAGCGGGTTCTGGCGTGACAGGAACGCGATGAGGATGCCGGCATAGCCGTAGCCCGCGATCAGGGAGGCATTGGCACGGCCCTGGATGGCGGCGACCTCGATCATGCCGGCGAGGCCGGCGCAGCCGCCGCCGATCAGGCAGGCGAGCAGGATGAGCTTTTGCACCGGCAGGCCCTGCAACTGTGCCGCGCGCAGATTGCCGCCGGTGACACGCATGGAAAAACCGAGGCTGGTGCGAAAGATCAGCACCCAGCACAGGATGCAGGCGATGACCCCGACGATCAGGCCCGGATGCAGCTCCGTGCCCGGGATCGTGCCGAGCATGTTGGGTTCGCCGATGGCGTAGGTGGATGGCTTGTTGAGGCTGGACGGATCACGCAGCGGGCCTTCGACCAGATGGTTGAAGATGGCGATGCCGATATAGGACAGCACCAGGCTGGCCACGGTTTCATTGATGCCGCGGCGGGTGCGCAGCAGGCCGGTGATGGCGATCCAGCCGGCGCCGACGCCGATGCCGGCGAGCGCCATCAGCACCTGCACCAGCGGTGGCCAGGCGTGGCCGACCAGCAGCGGCACGATGGTTGCCGCAAGCCCGCCGAGCGCGACCGCGGCCTCGCCGCCGATGATGACCAGGCCAAGCTGCGCGGGCACCGCCACGCACAGCGCGGTGAGCAGAAGCGGGGCCGCGCGTTGCAGCGTGTTCTGCACCGAGAACGCGCTGGCGAAGGCGCCAAGCCACAGCAGCGAAAAGAACTCCGCTGGCGACTTGCCAAGCACCATCAGGAACACCGAGAACACCCCGGCCGCGAGCAGCAGCGCGAACAATGGCCCCGCCACCGATTCCAGTGCGCGCCGCAACGGGTAGAAGCGGTCAGACGCCGCCGCCGGCGGCGTCGTGACCTGTATCGCGGCCTGTGTCGTTTCGCTCACGACAGCGAGCCGTGGACCCCTTCCACAAGGTAATCCATCGATTCCAGCTCGATCGCGGTTTCGACATATTCCTTGCCGGCGGGCACCACCACCTTGCCGGTGTTGTCCTTGAGCGGGCCTTTGAAAAGCGCGAAATTGCCTTTCATGATCTGCGCCTTCACCGCGTCGGTGTGGGTGCGCGCCGCCTGCGACACCGCCGGACCGTAGGCGGAGGTTTTGACGAAGCCCTCGGCGAGTCCGCCGCGCACGAAGTTGTCGAGAGGCTTTCCGGCCTGCGCCTCGGCGAGGAATTTCTTGTAGACGGTGATCCAGTTCCATTCCGCGCCGGTCAGATATCCTTTCGGTGCGAGCTTGGACTGATCGGCATGGTAGCCGCAGCTGTAGATGCCGCGATGCTCCGCGGTTTCGATCAACACTTTCGGGCCGTCGACGTGACAGGTGACGACATCCACGCCCTGGTCGGCGAGGCTGTTGGTGGCCTCGGCCTCCTTGACCGGCATCGACCAGTCACCGGTGAAGATTACCTGGGTGGTGATGGAGGGGTCCACCGAACGGGCGCCAAGGGCAAAGCTGTTGATGTTGACGAGAACCTGCGGAATCGGCTTGGCCGCGACGAAGCCGATTTTCTTGGTCTTGCTGGTGTAGCCGGCGACGATGCCGCTGAGATATTGCGCCATGCCGATATAGCCGAAATAGGACCCGGTGTTCATCGGGTGCTTGTCTTTCTGCCACAGCCCGCCGCAATGGCGGAACTGGACGTTCGGATATTTCGCCGCCATGCGCAGCATGTAGGGGTCGAAATAGCCGAAGCTGGTGGGGAACAGCAGCGAGGCGCCGTCCAGCTCGATCATGCTTTGCATGGTCTTGGAGACGTCGTCGGTCTCGGGGACCTTTTCTTCTTCCACCACTTTCACGCCGGGCATTTTCTTGATCATCGCCGCGGCTTCGGCGTGGGCCTGGTTGTAGCCGTAGTCGTCCTTCGGCCCGACATAGATGAAGCCGACGACCAGATCCTTTGCCTGGGCGGCGCGTGGCAGGCCCAGAGCAAGTGCTGCGCCGCCGAGGCTCGCGCCGCGCATCAGGCCACGCCGCGACAATGGGTTGCCGAAGAAATTGCTGTCCTGGCCCATGGTGGCTCCCTTGCATGGGCCGGCCCGATCGCCGCCCCGTTATTCGGTGCAAACTGCAAGCGACTTACTAGCAACTCATATGCCAATGTGGATCGCCGGGTAGGCAGGGTTGGCCCCGCGCGTGCCGGCGCCTGGCGCTGATTTGTTGTGCAGCCGTGCCCGCCCCGCCCAGCATCTGCGCATCTGCTGACGCTGAAATGAGCGGCATGGATTTGTTCGCGTGGTTGTATTATTTGGGCCTGTGTCGCGGTGGGATATGTGGCGCGCGCGGCGGTGCGATGGCGAGGTGTGGGCAGAATGCGAGTCGTTCATGGCGGTCGGCAGGAATTTGTTGTGCGCAACAATCCGCGTGGCGGGGAGTTCCATTATAAGCGGCTGATCGAGGGGGTGTCCGGCTCGCCCGGCAATTTTGGCCTGATGCTGTCGCGGACATTCGACGACTTCGTTTCGCCTCGGCATCGGCATAATTTCGAGCAGGTGCGTTTTCAGATCGAAGGCGTGTGCGACTTCGGGCGTGATGGCGAGATGGTGCCAGGCACGATGGGATATTTCCCCGAGGGCGTCTATTACGGTCCGCAATCCGCGGTTGCGGCGGCGCTGGTGCTGGTGCTGCAATTCGGTGGCCCGAGCGGCTCGGGCTACATGAGCGAGGATGATCTGCAGGCCAGCGTCGCGCAGCTTTCCGCCAGTGGCAGCTTCGAGGGCGGCGTGTTTCATCGTTCGTCCGGCGACGGGCGGCGGAATCAGGATGCGTATGAAGCCGCCTGGGAGAATTTCAACGGCCGGCGGATGGAATATCCGCCCGCGCTCTATCAGGCGCCGACCCTGGTGGCCGATGACGCGGTGGGTTGGCAGCCGGCCGGGCCCGGGGTGGGGCGCAAATCCCTGGGCCTGTTCGAGGGGGGAACCGAGATTTCGCGCCTGCGGCTTGATGGCGGTGCGCGCGGTGAGATCGCCGGCGAGATGATCGTGTTCGTGCTGTCGGGTGAAGGCACCATCGGGGC
>DAHWBL010000444.1 GCA_027323595.1 Acetobacteraceae bacterium
GCGAGGCCAGGCCTTGCAACTCCGCTTCCACCAGCGCGTCCGCGACGGCGTCGGCATGGGCCGCCGGCGCGCCGGCCGCGCCGAGCAGGGCTGCGACGAAGCCGCCCAGTTCGTCCGGTGCGATCGCGCAGCCGGCGCGCGCGGTGTCCATCAACGCGCGTCTTGCGCGTCGGTATACCATTCCGGCACCACCGGATAATGCGGGCCGTCGTAGATTTCGAGGACGATGGTGTCCTCATGCGCGACGGCCGGGCCGTGGACGTTGCCCTTGGGGTTGCAATAGAAGCTGCCGGCGACCAGCGTCACGCCGGTTGATGTGTATTCGTAACGGCCTTGCAGGCAATACATGAACTGGTTGGCCGCGTGCAGATGCGGCTTGGGGATGCCGCTGCCCTTGGCGAAGCGGATGAGCGCGATGGAGGCTCCGGTTTCCTCGTTGCGCCACAACATTTTTTCCGAAATGCCGGCGAGCGATTTCTCGCGCCATTCCATCGTGTCGGCTTGCAGCAGAAGCTCGGTGAGCGGGGGTGTGGTGTCCATGGCGCGGCACGCTCCGGGTTGCTGCGATGGATGATATATCACGTGATATTTTACGCAAGCCAAAATTCAGGCGATCACTCCGGCGCCGGGCGATGGCGCGCGCCCTCGCCTGGCTGCACCTCGCCAAAGCGTGTCGCCAGCGCCTCCAGATGCACCCGCATGGCCTCGCCCGCGGCCTGCCCGTCGCCGCGCCGGATCGCCTCGATCACCCGGCGATGCTGGGTGTGGGTGCCCTTCACGTCCAGCGTGCGCCAATAGTTCAGATACCAGGCGCGTTCGGTTTTCTCATGCAGGGATATGGAAAATTCCGCGAGGATCGGGTTGCCGCCAAGCTCGGCGATGGCGCCGTGAAAGGCACGGTCCGCGGCCAGGAAGCTGTCGATCTCGCCGCCGCCATGCGGGCGCGCGGCCCCTGCGACCAGCGCATCCAGCGCGGCGATCTGTGCGGGGCTCGCGCGGGTGGCGGCGCGGCGGGCAAGCTCCACCTCGACCGCCATGCGCGCGTCCAGGATCGCCATCACCTGGCCGAGCGGGCTGGGCAGCACCACGATGCCCTTGCGCGGAATGATCTCGACCAGCTTTTCGATCGACAGCCGCTGCAACGCCTGGTGCACCGGGGTACGCCCGATCGCCAGCACCGCGCAGATCGCGGCTTCGGTCAGATATTGCCCAGGCAGGAAAAACATCGTGTCGATGCGCTGCTTGATGCTGACATAGGCCTGATCGGCGAGCGAAATTCTGTCCGGGGCCATGTGCCCTCCCTGGCGCGGGCGCGATCTCAGCCGATCCGATCGAGTGCCGCAACCGCCTCGGGTGGAAGGTCGATGCTGGCGGCGGCGAGGTTGTCGCGCAGATGCGCCACAGACTTGGTGCCGGGAATTAAGAGGATGTTGGGCGCGCGCCGCAGCAGCCAGGCGAGCGCCACCTGCATCGGCGTCGCGCCGAGCCGGGCCGCGACATCGCTCAGTGTGGTGGATTGCAGCGGGGTGAAGCCGCCGAGCGGAAAAAATGGCACATAGGCGGTGCCGGATGCGGCGAGTTCGTCGATCAGCGCGTCATCGTTGCGATGCGCCAGATTATACTGGTTCTGCACGCACACGATGTCGGTGATGCCGCGCCCCTGCGCGATTTGCGTGCGCGTCACGTTGCTGAGCCCGATATGGCGGACCAGCCCCTGGCGCTGAAGCTCGGCGAGCACCGTGAGCGGCGCCTCGATCGATCCCTCCGCGGGGCCATGCACGTCGAACATGATGCGCAGATTGACGATGTCGAGCACATCCAGCCCCAGATTGCGCAGATTGTCATGCACCGCGCCGGTCAGCTCCGCGGCCGAATAGGCCGGGTTCCATGACCCGTCGGCGCCACGCAGCGCGCCGATCTTGGTGACGATCAGCAGATCGTCGCGATAGGGGTGCAGCGCCTCGCGGATGATCTGGTTGGTGACGTGGGGGCCGTAGAAATCGCTGGTGTCGATGTGATCGATCCCGCTTTCCACCGCCGCGCGCAGCACCGCGACCGCGCCGGGCCGATCTTTCGGCGGCCCGAACACGCCGCGCCCGGCGAGCTGCATGGCGCCATAGCCCATGCGTTTCACCGTGCGGCCGGCGATGGCGAAGGTTCCGGCGTGGCTGATCTCGGTCATGCTGTTCTCCGTGGGGTGAGGCCCACATATAGGCAGCCGCGCCGCGTCTGATAACCGAGGCGCCGGCCGCCGGATCGCGCGGGTCAGCCCGGCGGGGGATCGTCGGCGGGGTCGCGATATTCGTCGTGCCGGCGCATCCATCGCCCGCTTTCATTGCGGCCGAGCGGCGCGCGATCGAGCCACTGATAGACGCCCCACAGACCATCGAGGCCGCGCGCATAGGTGGAATAACAATGATGGACCGCCCCGTCGGCGAGCGCGAAGCTGCTCATGCCGGGCCGGTCGCGGATATAGGTGGCGGCATCGGTGCCGCACTCGGCGGCGTGCGCGGCAAGCCCGGGCGGTGGCGCGGCGAGGTTGATCATCATCGCGCCTGGCCGATAATTGTAGGGGGCGACGCCCTCGCGCTGCTGCGCCTCGGTGATCGATGCCTGATAATCGAAGTTGAAATCATCCTGGTTCGACGATGCCCAGGCGAAGCTCCAGCCCATCCGGGCGCGGTAGGCGAGGAGCCGGTCGAGCGGCGCGCGCGACACCGCCCACAGCATCACGTCGTGGTTGGCGAGGTGCGCGGCAAATCCGTTGAAGCCATCGGCGATGGACGAACAGCTCGGGCAGCCGGCCGCATAATCCGGACCGAACATGAAATGGTAGATCAGCAGTTGCGAGCGGCCGCGGAAAAGCTGCGCGAGGCTCTCGCGGCCGCGTTCGGTGTCGAACTGGAAATCCTTGCGCACCCGCACCCAGGGCAGTTCCCGGCGGCGGCGGGCCAGCGCGTCGCTGCGGCGGACGAGGTCTTTTTCGTCCTCCAGCAAGGCGAGCCGCGCCTTCAGCCAGTCCTCGTGGCTGGCGATGGGATGGGTCATGCGCGCGCTCCTCGATGGGTCATCCGGGTCAGGTGCGGCCCGCCGCCAGGCTGTCCCAGGCGGTGGCGCGCAGGCTGGGGCGGCGGCGCATGCGTTCCAGCCACCGCAGCAGATTGGCGTGCCCGGCGGTCAGCTCGTCCCATTCCGGGGTCGTGGCGATGAAATCGAGCTGTGGCGCGATGAGCAGGTCGGCGAGCGATATATCCGCGCCGGCGAATCCGGGCTGGTCGGCGAGCAGCCTGGACAGTTCGGCGAAGACGATGCGCGCCCGTGGCATCGACGCGGAGATCGCCGCCTCGTCGGGTTCAAGGCCCAGCAGCCGTGGCGCCACCAGCCGGTGAAAGCCGATCACCGCGATGCAGTCGGCAAACAGGTACCAGTCATTGACGTTCATCGCCTGGTCCATCCGCGCGGCAAGCCGTGGGTCGGCGGGGGTGAGCGGCGGCGAGGGCTGCACGCGGTCGATATAGCGCAGGATCGCCTGGGTCTCGTAGAGGGCGAAGCCGTCATGCTCGATCGCGGGCATGCGGGCGAACGGATGGCGCGCCAGATGCTCCGCCGAGCGATGGCCGCCCGGTGCCAGCGGCGCGAGCCGCCAGGGCAGCGCCTTTTCCTCCAGGCACGCCAGGACCGCGCGGGCGAAGGGGCTGCCGGGCACGGTGTGAACGATGAAGCCGCTCATCGGCCTGCCTCCGCGTCGCTGTCGGCGAAGGCGCCGAAGCCTTTGATGATGTGGGTGGGCCAGCCGCCGCCGAGCGAGGCGGCGGTGGCCTGCGCGGCGGCGCCGAAGCGTTCGAGGTTGCGATGCTCCAGCCGCACGTCGGTGCCGCCGGCGGGAGCGGCGGTGAAGGTGACCTCGCCCTCGGTGACGAAGGCCGGGTCGAACGCCCAGGCGCTGGTGAGGTGCCAGCCGATCAGCAGCCGGCGCGGTGGCTCCCACGCCAGCACCGTGCCCCAGCCGGTCTCGTTGCCGTCGGCGTCGCGCTCGAACATGCGCCCGCCCTGGCGCGGCTCGATGACGATCTCCACCCATTGGGTGGCGCCGATCAGGCAGCGGCCGCGGGCCTGCCACCAGTTGGAGATGTTGGCGGTGAACAGCTCGAAGGCGCGCTCGGGAGCGACCTTCACGCGCACGCCGGTGACGATGGGGGCGATGGTCATGCGGGGTCCTTTTGCGGTGGCGGCTCGTGGGGTTGATCGACGAAGGCGGCGAAATCATCCAGCGCCTGGGTCCAGAAGCCGTCCAGCCAGGCGCGCATGGCGCCGATGCCGCGCGGATCGAGGCGGTAGATTCGCCTGGTGCCCTCGCTCACATCGGCGACCAGCCCGGCCTGTTTCAGGATTTTCAGATGCTGCGACACCGCCGAGCGGGTCACCGGCAGCCCCTCGGACAATTGCCCGACGGCCAGCGGACGGGCCGCCAGACGCTCGAAGATCGCCCGTCGGGTGGGATCACCGAGGGCGGCAAGGGCGGCGAGCGCGGTTTGTGTGTAAGCCATGGCTAACGGTTAGCGTTGGCTCATGCTTCAGTCAAGCGGCAGGCATCGCGGGCGCCGGACTCGTGCATCGGCCATTCCTGCGTGCTGGTCGCCGGGCGTTACAGCCTGAGGGGATAGGGCGGCTGTGCGGGGTCGCCGTGCGGTGGCGCGTCGGATGCGGGGACGAGCGCGAGGCGCGCGGGTGCGGACCGGGTGAGGTTTGGGTCGGTCGTCGCGGCGGCGATGGTGTCCAGCGTCTGGTGCGACCAGCCTGAGGTGCCCGCCGGCGGGGGGAGCCCGAGGTCGGTGCAGATCTCGCCGACGATTTCGCCGATCGGGCGGGTGGTGAATTCGTTGCCGAATTCGTCGTTCACATTTTCGATCCGCTCGGCGCGCTCGGTTTGTTCGGTGTCGGAACGCTGAGGGGCGGGTGTCTCGCCGGGGTGGATGCGCGCGGGGGTGCGTTTTTGCGCGGCCAGCGCGAGGTCGTAGGCGGTCGGACGGGGCTCCGCCAGTTTTTCCAGCAGGATGATGCAGCGGCGCACGGTGCGCGCGGCGCGCTCGAAGGTGATGGTGAAGTCTTCGGATTTTTGCAGATAGGTGCCGTCGATGACGGCGTCCATCGCGGTGGCCACGGCTTTTTGGTGGATCAACTGGGCGAGCTCGTGGGCGCGGTCCATGAGGTCGCGCAGGAGCTCGGCGGCGTGGCGCGAATTGTCGGCCGCCTGTTCGGCGGAGATGGCGGGCTCGGCGGGGGTTGGCGCGGGCTGCTGCATGGCGGGCGCAGTTTCGGCGGGCGGGGGGATTGCCGCAAGATGAAAGCGAGGGGTGGGGGCGGGGGCGGCGATTGCCTGGGGGGGCGCTGGGAGTTTTACCCGCATCTGCGATACGGGCTACTTGCGACTATCTTTGGTTTTAGATGCAGGTTCGGTGGAAGATATTGACGGTATAGCCTA
>DAHWBL010000110.1 GCA_027323595.1 Acetobacteraceae bacterium
GTGTGCGTCGGCATTCCCGGCCAGGAGCAGGTGCCCGCCGCGGCCCGCGTGCGGGCCTGGCCGGTGGTGGAGCGCGACGGGTTCGTGTGGCTGTGGATGGGCGATCCGGCGGCGGCGGCGCCCGGGCTGATTCCGGATTTCTCCAGCAATGCCAAGCCGGGTTGGGCCGGCGTGTCGATGCATATGGCGGCGGCGGCGGGCTATGAGCTTTTGGTCGAGAATTTGCTCGATCTGTCGCATGTGGCGTTCGTGCATGGCGGCACGATCGGCAGCGACGACACCGCGGCGCGACTGACGGTGGAGCGCGGCGAGGATTTCGTGCGTTCGGTGCGCAGCAGCATCGATATCGCAACCCCGCCGCACAACATCGCGCAGGGGTTCGCGCCGCGCTGCGACCAGACCAAGGTGATGTATTTCACCCCGCCCAGCCGGGTGAGCCTGGAGATCACCACCACCGAGCGCGCGGGGCCGGGGTCGCGGGCGATGCATCTGCTGCTGCACAACGCGATGACGCCGCAGACCGCCACGAGCTGCCATTATTTCTGGGCCAGCACACGCGATTTTCAGATCGACGACGCCTCGGTGAGCGATTTCTTTCGCACCGTCACGCGCTCCGCCTTCGCCGAGGACCTGGCGATCCTGGCGTTGCAGCAGGCCAATATCGATGCCGATCCGCAAGGGGCGATGGTCAGCACCGGCAATGATGCCGCCGCCATCGCCGCGCGGCGGCTGATCGCGCGGATGGCGCGCTGAGCGCGGTTTCGGCGCGGGCCGCGCGGTGATAGGATCAGCGCTTCCATTTTGACGGTTTTGCTGAGGGGTGCGCGATGCACAAGGTCGCGGTGATCGGCGCGGGTGCCTGGGGCAGCGCGCTCGCGCTGCATGCCGCGCGCGCGGGCTGCGCGGTGCGGCTGTGGGCGCGCGATCCGGGCCCGATCCTGGCGAGCCGGCGCAGCCCGCGCCTGGCCGGGTCGGTGCTGCCCGAGGCGATCGAGGTGAGCGGGGACCTCGCCTCGATGGGCGGGCAGGACGCGGTGCTGCTGGTGGTGCCGGTGGCGCATGTCCGCCGTGTGGCCGCGCTGCTGCCAGGGGCTGCGCCGCTGGTGATCTGCGCCAAGGGGCTGGAGCCTGGCAGTTGCCTGCTTCCCAGTGAAATACTGGAAGAAGTGCAACCCGGCCGGGCGGTCGCGGTGCTGAGCGGGCCGAATTTCGCCGCCGAGATCGCCGCCGGGCTGCCGGCCGCCTCGATCATCGCGGCGGGCGATCGGGGGTTGCGCGAACGCCTCGCCGCGATGCTCTCGACGCCGAATTTCCGGCTCTATGGCAGCGATGATCCGCTCGGCGCGCAACTGGGCGGGGCGGCGAAGAACGTGATCGCGATCGCCGCCGGCGCGGTGACCGGGGCGGGGTTGGGCGAGAACGCGCGCGCCGCACTGGTGACGCGCGGGGTGGCCGAGCTGGCGCGGCTGGTGGGCGGGCTGGGCGGGGAGGCGAAAACCGCGTTCGGGCTGTCCGGGCTGGGCGATCTGCTGTTGACCTGCACCGGGGCGGCGAGCCGCAACCATGCGCTGGGGGTGGCGCTGGGGCAGGGGCGGGCGCTGGCCGAGATTCTGGCCAGCCGCAGCACCGCGACCGAGGGGGTGGGCAGCGCGCCGGCGCTGGTGGCGCGCGCGGCGGGGATCGACCTGCCGATCTGCGCGGCGGTGGCGGAGCTGTTGGCGGGGCGGGCGAGCGTGGCCGAGGCGATCACGCGGCTGCTGGCGCGGCCGCGGCGGGACGAGTGAGGATTCAGCCGGCGGCGCGGCCGCGGCGGGCGGCGGGTTTGGGCGGGTCCTCGGCGGCGGAGAGGGCGGCGAGCAGGGCCTCGCGCAACTGCGCGAGCTTGCGGTCGTTTTCGATTTTCAGTCCGAAAATATCCTTGACGTAGAACACATCCACCGCGCGCACGCCAAAGGTGGTGACGTGGGCGGAGGCGATTTGCAGGCCCTGGCTGCTGATCGCGGCGGTGACGTCGTGCAGCAGGCCGGGGCGGTCGCGCCCGTTCACCTCCAGCACGGTGTGGGTGTTGGAGGCGCGGTTGTCGATGACCACGCGCGGGGGCACGTGGATCGCGCGCATGCGGCTGCCGAGCAGGGGTTTTGAGATTTTGTGGATTTCGGAATCGATCCGCAGCCGGCCCGACAGCGCCTGTTCGACCAGCACGTAGAGCCGGGCCAGGCGGTGCGGGGCGTCGAAGGCGCCGCCGGCGGCGTCCTGAATCCAGAAGGTGTCGAGCGCCATGCCGTTGGTGAGGGTGTGGATGCGCGCATCCACGATCGAGGCGCCGGCGACGGCGAGGCTGCCGGCGATGCGGCTGAACAGGCCGGCGTGATCGGCGGTGTAGACGGTGACCTCGGTGACCGCGCGGGCGGGCAGCGGCTGGGTTTCGACGGTGAGCGGGGCGCCGCGGTGTTCGGCGTCGCGCAGCATGC
>DAHWBL010000510.1 GCA_027323595.1 Acetobacteraceae bacterium
CCACCGCCCTGCGGATCGAAGAACGCGGTGTTGAAGTTGCGATCGGTGATCAGCATGGTGATCGCCCCGGCCAGCACCGGCACCGACAGCAGCAGCAGGAACGCGGTCACCAGCTCGCCCCACACGAACAGCGGCATCTTGTGCAGCGTCATGCCGGGGGCGCGCATGTTGAAGATGGTGGTGATGAAGTTGATGGCGCCCAGCAGCGAGCTGGCACCGGCCAGATGCAGCGCGAACAGCGTGAGGTCCATGCCCATGCCCGGCGAATAGGTGGCGTTGGACAGCGGCGGATACAGCGTCCAGCCGGAGCCGGAATCGCCCATCAGCAGCCCGGTCATCACCAGGATATAGGCCGGCACCAGCAGCCAGAAGCTGATGTTGTTGAGGCGGGGGAACGCCATGTCGGGCGCGCCGATCATGATCGGCACGAACCAGTTGCCAAAGCCGCCGATCACCGCGGGCATCACCGTGAAGAAGATCATCAGCAGCCCGTGCGCGGTGACGATGGTGTTCCATTCCTGGCCGCTGCCCACGATGTGGTTGCCAGGGGCGGCGAGCTGGGCGCGCATGATCATCGACAGCACGCCGCCGGTCAGCCCGCCGACGACGGCGAACAGCAGATACAGCGTGCCGATGTCCTTGTGGTTGGTGCTGAACAGCCAGCGCGCCACGAAGCCGGGCTTGTGGTCGTGGTCGTCGTGGCCGTGCGCGTGATCGTGGGTGGTGACACTCATAGGTCGGGCTCCTTGTCGATCCGGACGATCAGCGGATGTTGGCCGCGAGGACCGGATGGGCCTCGGTCTCGTTGGCGGAGAATTTGGTCTTGGCTTCCGCCAGCCAGGCGGTGAATTCGGTGTCGGTCACCGCGCGGATCGAGATCGGCATCCGGCTGTGGTTTTCACCGCAGATCTGATTGCACTCCCCGTAATAGACGCCCGGCTTGTCGATCTTGACCCAGGTTTCGATGGTGCGCCCGGGAATTGCATAGCGCTGCACCCCCAGCGAGGGGATGTAGAAGCTGTGGATCACATCGCCGCTGGTGGTCAGGATGCGGATGTTCTTGCCGACCGGCACCACCAGCTGGTTGTCAACGGTGAGCAGCCGCGGCTGGTCGGGCTTCAGCGCGTCGTCGGCGACGATGTAGCTGTTGAAGTCGAGCCCGGCGGCATCCGGATAGGTGTATTCCCAATACCATTGGTGGCCGGTGACCTTGACGGTCATGTCGGGGTTGAAGGTGCGGTCCTCGAAATAGACCAGCCGGAACGACGGGATCGCGATCACCACCAGGATCAGCACCGGCAGCACCGTCCACAGCACCTCCACGGTGGTGTTGTGCGACCACCGCCCGGGCACCGGATTGCGCTTGGCGTTGTAGCGGATCATCACCCAGACCAGCAGGCCGGCGACGAAAATCGTGATCGCGGTGATGATCACCAGCACCATGTCGTTCAGATCGGCGATCTTTTCCATCACCGGGCTGTGGGCGTCCTGCAGGCCCATCTGCCAGGGCCGCGGCATCTGCGCGAAGGCCGGCGGCGCCGCCAGCAGCAAGGTCAGGCAGAAGGAGATCGCGGCGATGGATTTGCCCGTCGCCAGAGCGGCGCGCTGCCGCAGATGAGCCCACATGTCGTATTGCATCCCATGTCCTGGTGCTGTCGCCCTGGCGCTGCAGCACTGACAGGTGGCATTATCGGATGGCACGCCGCCTTTCAAGGGACCGGGCATCAGTTTTACGTGGTGCATGACAATCACACATGTTCGCGCGGGCGCCGAATTGCCGCCGCGGACGCGCGCAACTCTGGCCATCGCGGCCATCCTGCGTTACCCAGCGCTGTATCCCTTTTTATAGAAGCCGCCCCGATGAACGACCAATCCGACCACAATGCCGATGCGCGCGCGATGGAACAGCGCTGGCAGGCCGCCTGGGACCAGCGCGGCTGCTTCCGCGTCGCCGACGTGCCGACCGACGGCAAGCCCAAATATTATGTTCTTGAGATGTTTCCGTATCCCTCGGGCAAAATCCATATGGGCCACGTGCGCAACTACACGCTGGGCGACGTGGTGGCGCGCCACCGCCGCGCCCAGGGCTTCAGCGTGCTGCACCCGATGGGCTGGGACGCCTTCGGCCTGCCCGCCGAGAACGCGGCGCGCGAACGCGGCGTGCACCCCGCCGACTGGACCCGCAGCAACATCGCCGCCATGCGCGCGGAGTTGCAGAGCATGGGGCTGTCGATCGACTGGACCCGCGAATTCGCCACCTGCGACCCCGAATATTACGGCCAACAGCAGAAATTATTCCTAGACATGCTGCGCGCCGGCCTCGTCGATCGGCGCGAGAGCTGGGTCAACTAGGACCCGGTGGACAACACCGTGCTGGCCAACGAACAGGTGGTGGATGGCCGCGGCTGGCGCTCCGGCGCGCCGGTGGAAAAAAAGCAGCTCAGCCAATGGTTCCTGCGCATCACCGATGCCGCCCCCGACCTGCTGGCCGCGCTCGACACGCTGGAGCGCTGGCCCGAGCGGGTGCGCACCATGCAGGCCAAATGGATCGGCCGCAGCGAGGGCGCGCGGGTGCGCTTCGCGCTCGATCGCCCGACCGGCGGGATCGCCGACATCGAGGTCTATACCACCCGGCCGGACACGCTGTTCGGCATGTCGTTCCTGGCCATCGCGCCCGAGCATCCGCTCGCCGCGGCGGTGGCCGCGCACACGCCGGCGGCGGCCGGGGTCATCGCCGAATGCCGCCGCCAGGGCACCACCGAGGCGGCCATCGAGACGGCCGAAAAACAAGGCTTCGACACCGGTCTGCGGGTCGCCCATCCGTTTCTGCCGGGCCAGGAGTTTCCAGTCTGGATCGCCAATTTCGTGCTGATGGAATATGGCACCGGGGCGATCTTCGGCTGCCCGTCCGGCGACCAGCGCGACCTTGAGTTCGCCCGCAAATACGGCCTGCCGGTGGTGCCCGTGGTGCTGCCGCCAGGGGCGAACGCCGCGACGTTCTAGGTGGGCGCGCAGGCCCATGTCGGCGAGGGCACGATGATCCGGTCGGGCTTTCTGGACGGGCTCGCCACCGGGCCGGCCAAGGCCGCCGCCATCGAGGCGCTGCGCGCCGCCGGGCTCGGCGAGGCGGTGGTGAACTGGCGGCTGCGCGACTGGGGGGTGTCACGGCAGCGCTACTGGGGCTGCCCGATCCCGGTGATCCATTGCGACGCCTGCGGCATCGTGCCGGTGCCCGACGACCAGTTGCCGGTGCGCCTGCCCGAGGATGTCAGCTTCGACCGGCCCGGCAACCCGCTCGATCACCATCCGGTCTGGAAGCATGTGGCCTGCCCCGCCTGCGCCCGCCCGGCCCGGCGCGAGACCGACACGTTCGACACCTTCGTCGACAGCTCCTGGTATTTCGCCCGGTTCTGCAGCCCCGGGGCGGCGACGCCCACCGATCCGGCGGCGGTCGATCACTGGCTGCCGGTGGACCAGTATATCGGCGGCATCGAGCATGCGATTCTGCACCTGCTCTATTCGCGCTTTTTCGCCCGCGCCATGCGGCGCACCGGCCATCTGTCGACCGATGAGCCGTTCGCCGGGCTGTTCACCCAGGGCATGGTCACCCACGAAAGCTACAAGGGCGCCGACGGGCGCTGGCTGTATCCCGAGGAGGTGGACAAGCGCGCCGAGGGGGCGGTGCACCGCCAGACCGGCGAGGCGGTGGAAATCGGCCGGGTCGAGGCGATGTCGAAGTCCCGGCGCAACACCATCGACCCCAATGCGATCATCGCCCGCTACGGCGCCGACACCGCGCGCTGGTTCATCCTGTCCGACAACCCGCCCGAGCGTGACATGGAATGGTCGCAGACCGGGGTGGCGGGTGCGGCGCGGTTCGTGCAGCGCGTCTGGCGCCTGGCGGAGACCGTCGACGCCCTGCCGGGCGGCGCCTCGAACATCGCCGCCTTGCCGGCGGGCCCGGCAGGCGACGATGCCGCGGTGCTGGCGCTGCGGCGGGCGACCCATCGCACCATCGCCGGCGTGACCGAGGCGCTGGATGGCTTCGGCTTCAATGTCGCGGTGGCGCGACTGCATGAATTCGCCAACGCGATCACCGAGGCCGACAAGGCGCGCCAGGCCGGGGTGGCGGGGCTGGAGCCGGCGCTGCGCGAGGCGATGGAGATGTTCGCCCTGCTGGTCGCCCCGATGATGCCGCATCTGGCCGAGGAGATCGCCCTGCGTCTGGGCGCGCCGGGCGGACTGGTGGCCGAGCGTGCCTGGCCGGTCGCCGATCCCGCGCTGGTCGCCGCCCAGAGCGTCACGATCGCGGTGCAGGTGATGGGAAAATTGCGCGCGACCCTCGAATTCGCCCCTGACGCCCCGGCCGCGGCGGTGATCGCGGCGGCCGAGGCGGACCCCAACGTTGCGCGCATGCTGGCGGGCAAGCGGGTGGTCAAGCGCATCCATGTGCCCAACCGGATCGTCAATTTCGTGGTGGCGGGCTGATGGTCGCCAGGGGCCTCGCGCGCGCCGCCGCGGCGTTCGCCGTGGCAGGGCTGCTGGGCTGCGGCTTCGCGCCGGTCTATGGCACGTCGGGCGCGGCCGGCCATGCCGGGTCGAAGGCGGTGGCGGCGTTGTCATCGACCTCGGTGCAGGTGCTGGGGGAGCGCGCCAACATGCTGTTGCGCCAGGCGTTGCAGACCCGGCTGGAGCGCTTTGGCGGCAAGGCCGGCTCGGCCTATGAGCTGACCGCGCCCTATGGCTTCACCGAGGATATCGCCGGCGTCGATGTCAACACCAACGTCACCCGGCTGCGCATTTCGGGCACCTCCAACTGGGTGTTGCGCGATGCCAGCAGCCACGCCGTGGTCACCAGCGGCATGGCCCGCGCGGTGAGCGGGGTGAATATTTTCGACAGCCAGTTTTTCGCCACCACCCAGGAGATCGAGGTCGAGCAGCGCCAGATGGCCGATTTGCTGGCCGACCAGATCGTCTCGGCGATGGCCACCTATTTCGACGCGAAATCGGACTGATCGCGATGCGGCTGGATGCGCGCGCGGTCGCGGGCTTTCTGGCCGATCCGGGGCGGTGCCGGGCGGTGCTGCTGTTCGGCGGCGATGTGGGGCTCATCCGTGAGCGCAGCGACGCGCTGACCCGCGCGGTCGCCGGCTCGCTGGATGACCCGTTCCTGGTTGCCTCGCTGGTTCGCGAATCGCATGCGCGGCTGGCCGAGGAGGCGAGCGCGCTGTCGCTGATCGGCGGGCGGCGCGTGGTTCGGGTGCGCGAGGCGGCCGACGGCCTGGCCGGCGTGCTTGGCCAGCATCTGGGCGGTAATGCTGACGCGCTGGTGATCCTCGAAGGCCCCGATCTGCCGACCCGCAGCAAGCTGCGCACGCTGCTGGAGGGCCATGCGCTGGGTGCGGCGATCGGCTGCTATCCGCTGGAGGGCCGGGCGCTGGGCGAGACCGTGCGGGCGGCCCTGGCCGATGCCGGGCTGCGCGCGGATGCCGACGCGCTGGCGTTGTTGCAGTCGCTGCTGGGGGCGGACCAGGCTCAGACGCGCTCGGAGCTGGAAAAGCTGGTTCTTTACAAGGGTGCGGCCGGCGGCGTGGTGGGGGTGGAGGATGTCGCGGCCTGTGTCGGCGATGCCGCCGGGCTGAGCGCGATGGAGGCGGTGTCGGCGGCGTTGGCCGGGCAGGTCGCCCCGGCCGATCGGGCGCTGGCGGCGGCACTGGGCGAGGGCGCGGCGGCGGTGGGGATCCTGCGCATCGCCCAGGGCCAGATGCATCGGCTGCATCGCGCGCGCCTTGCGGTCGCGGCCGGAGCGAGCATCGTCGAGGCGGCCGAACGGGCGAAGCCGCCGGTGTTTTTCAAGGAAAAGCCTGGCTTCATCCGCGCGCTGGGGCTGTGGTCGGTGGCGGCGATCGAGGACGGCCTGGCGCATCTTTTCGCCGCCGAGGCGGCCTGCAAACGGACCGGGGCGCCGGACCGCACCATCGCCGAGGGGGCGATCCTGCGGGTGGCCGCGCGGGCGGCGCGCGCGGGCCGGCGGTAGATTCGTTCAGTTCCCGCCGCGCAGCAGCACGACGAGGCCTTCGAGCTGGTCGAGGGTGCGGTAGCGCACCGTCAGGCTGCCGCCGCGATCGGCGTGGTTGATTTCGGTGCGCAGCCCGAGCATCTGGGTGAGCATCTGTTCCAGCGCGATGGTGTTGGCGTCTTTTTCGGCCGGCGGCAATTTGGTTGACGGGCGGGTGGCCTCGTTGGCCATCACCTCGGTCTGGCGCACGGTCAGCCCCTTGGCCATCACCGAGAGCATCGCGCGTTCGGGGTCGGGGTGCGACATCAGGGCGCGCGCGTGTCCGGGCGAGAGGCTGCCCTTGCGCACCTCGCCCAGCACCGGGGCGGGCAGTTGCAGCAGGCGCAGGGAATTGGACACGTGGCTGCGGGTCTTGCCGACGGCGGCGGCCAATTTTTCCTGCGTCAGGTAGAATTCTTCCATCAGCCGGCGATAGCCCTCGGCCTCCTCAAGCGGGTTGAGGTCCTCGCGCTGGAGGTTCTCGACCAGGCCCGCGGCCAGGCTGTCGGTGTCGCTCAGTTCGCGCACCAGCACCGGGATTTCGTGCAGTTTGGCCATCTGCGACGCCCGCCAGCGGCGCTCGCCGGCGATGATCTGGTAGCGGCCGGGCTGTTGGGGGTGCGGGCGGGCCAGCAGCGGCTGGAGCACGCCCTGCTGGCGGATCGAGGCGGCGAGTTCTTCGAGAGGCTCGGGCTCGATCGTGGTGCGCGGCTGGAAGGGCCCGGGTTCGAGCGCGTCGATGGGCAGGTTGGTGATCGCGTTGGGACGCGCCGAGCCGGGCGGGGCGTCGCCCAGAAGGGCGGCCAGGCCACGACCCAGGCGAGGGGCGACTTCTTTTGCGCACATGCGATGTCAGCCGGCTGGAGGTTGCGGGGCGCGTTCGCGGCGCAGCAGTTCCTGCGCCAGTTCGATATAGGCCTGCGCGCCGGGTGAGCGCATGTCGTAGAGCAGCACGGGCTTGCCGTGGCTGGGCGCTTCGGAGACGCGGACGTTGCGCGGGATGATGGTGCTGTAGACGTCGGTGCCGAAAAAGGCGCGGGTGTCGGCCGCGACCGCCTCGGACAGATTGTTGCGCCGGTCATACATGGTCAGCACGATGCCCTCGATGCGCAGGCCCGGATTGAGGCCGCGCTTGACCGCGTCGATGGTGCGGATCAGGGCGCTGATGCCTTCGAGCGCGAAGAACTCGCATTGCAGCGGCACCAGCACCGCGTCGGCGGCGACCAGGGCGTTGAGGGTGAGCAAGCCAAGGCTCGGCGGGCAATCGATGATGACGTAGTCAAAGCCCTGGCCGGCGACGAGGGCGTGCAGCGCCTCGCGCAGGCGAAATTCGCGTCGCTCGGCGCCGACCAGCTCGATCTCCGCACCCACCAGGTCGGTTTCGGCGGGCACCAGCAGCAGGCCGGGGACCATGGTGGCGACGCTGAGGTCGTCCAGGCTGGCGTCGGAGGTGAGCAGCGCGTAGCTGCCGGCGCCGCGGCTGGCGCGGTCCGAGCCGACGCCGGTGGAGGCATTGCCCTGTGGGTCGAGGTCGATCAGCAGGATTTTCTGTCCGGCGGCGGCGAGCGCGGTGGACAGATTGACCGCGGTGGTGGTTTTGCCGACGCCGCCTTTTTGGTTGGCGATGGCGATCACCCGCCGCGCCCCGCGTGGTGGCGGCGCGGCGCGGGGCGCGCGGAGCTGGGTGTCAATCTGGCTGTCGGACACGCTGCAATCCGGTGATGTCGAGGATGGAGGCGGAAGGGTCGGTGGCGCTGGGATGGCGCACCACCCGCATCTGCCACCGGGTTTGCGCCGCCGTCAATTCCGCCGCCGCGCCGGCACCCTTTGGCAGCAGCAATTGGCCGCCCGGGGCCAGCAGCGGCGCGGCGAGGCCGAGCAGTTCGGGCAAGGGGGCGAGCGCGCGGGCGGTGAGCAAGGGTGCGGGGGCGACGGCGGCGGCCTCGATGCGGCGGGGCACGACGCTGACCGGGGCGGCGGTGGCGCGGGCGGCTTCGCGCAGGAAGGCGCATTTGCGCAGGTCGGCCTCGATCAGGGTGAAATGGATGCCGGTGGCGATGGCGAGCACCAGCCCCGGCAGCCCGCCGCCCGAGCCGATGTCGATTGCGCGGTCGGGCCGGCCCTGGATCAGTGCAGCGAGTTGCAGGCTGTCGGTGATGTGGCGGGGCCAGATCTGTGCGCGGTCGCCGGCGGAGATCAGGTTGATCCGGCGGGTCCAGCGGGCGAGCAGCTCGGCGTAGATGTCGAGCCGGCGGGCGATGTCGGGGGTGAGTGGTGGGTCTGGGGGCACGGGGCGGGGTCCGGAAGGGTTTTGCTTCACGTGAAGCAATTGGATGTTTTCGGTTTAGCAAGTTTGCTTCACGTGAAGCAATCTTGCAAATGCGCAAACATCTCATTGCTTCACGTGAAGCAAACTTGTTGATTCGCAAACATCGGTTTGCTTCACGTGAAGCAGAATGTCCACGGCCGCCGCGCGGCGGGGGCCTTATATCACGAAGCTGGCGCGGCTCAGCCTGCTGCCTGTGGCTCCGCACGCGCCGGCCGGGCGGCGAGCTTGCGCAGATGCGCGCTGAGCGCGGCCACCGCCGCGGGGGTGATGCCCGGCAGCCGCATCGCGGTGCCCAGAGACGCCGGGCGCGCCCTGTCCAGAAGCTGGCACATTTCCGCCGACAGCCCGCCAATGGCGCCATAGCGCGTGTCCGGCGGGATCGCGGCACCTTCCTGCCGCAGCACCTGGCTGCGCTCCGCCGCCTGGCGGTCCAGATAACGCGCATACAGCGCCTCGGTCTCCAGCCCGAAGGCCGCTCGCGGCGGCAGCTCCAGCAGCCAGGGCGCGAGGCTGCCCGCCTGCGCGAGGCTCGCGCCGCCGCCCAGAACGTCGAACACCGAGCGCGCCCGCCCGTCCGCGCGGATCGTGACCCCGGCGGCGCGCCAGCCTTCCGGGCTCGCCTGCTCGGCCCGCGCCCGGACCACCGCCGCATCGAGCGTGGCCTGCGCGGCGGCGAAGATGGCCTGGCGACGCGGCCCGACGCAGCCCCAAGCCACGCCCAGCGCGGTCAGCCGCTGGTCGGCATTGTCGCAGCGCAGGCTGAGCCGGAACTCGGCGCGCGAGGTGAACATCCGATAGGGCTCGCTGACCCCGTGGGTGGTCAGATCATCGACCAGCACGCCGATATAGGCCTCCGCCCGCGACAGGATCACGCCCGCCTGCCCGCCGGCGCGACGCGCGGCGTTGATGCCGGCCATCACCCCTTGCGCCGCGGCTTCCTCATAGCCGGTGGTGCCGTTGATCTGCCCGGCGAGGAACAGGCCGGGGGCGGATTTCACCTCCAGGGTCGCGGCGAGCGCGCGCGGGTCGATATGGTCGTATTCGACGGCGTAGCCGGGGCGCAGGATGCGGGCGCGTTCGAGCCCGGGGATGGTGGCGATCATCGCCGCCTGCACCGACGCCGGCAGGCTGGTGGAGATGCCGTTCGGGTAGACGGTCGGGTCGTCCAGCCCCTCGGGTTCGAGAAAAATCTGATGCCGCTCGCGGTCGGCGAAGCGCACCACCTTGTCCTCGATCGAGGGGCAGTAGCGCGGCCCCGAGCCGGTGATCGCGCCGGCATGGATGGCCGACAGATGCAGATTGGCGCGGATCACCGCGTGGGTTTCGGCCGTGGTGGCGGTGATCGCGCAATTGATCTGCGGGTTGGTGATCGCCTCGGTGAGCAGGCTGAAGCAGCCAGGCGCGGCGTCGCCGGGGTCCTGCGCGAGGCTGTCCCAGTCGATGCTGGCGCGGTCGAGCCGCGGCGGTGTGCCGGTCTTGAGCCGGCCCATCGGCAGCCCCATCGCCGCGAGGCCGAGCGCGAGCCCGACCGAGGGCGCCTCGCCGACCCGTCCGGCGGCGGTCTGGACGTCGCCGACATGCACCACCCCGCGCAGGAAGGTGCCGGCGGTGACCACCACCGCGCCGCAGCGCAGCTCCTCCCCCGAGCCCAGCCGCACGCCGTCCACAATACCATCATGCGCCAGCAGCCCCTCGACCGAGGCTTCCCGAATGGACAGACCGCTCTGTTCGGCGAGCAGGCGCTGCATCGCCTGGCGATAGAGCGCGCGGTCGGCCTGGGCGCGCAGCCCCTGCACCGCCGGGCCCTTCGAGCGGTTCAGCATTTTCACATGGATCGCCGCCATGTCCGCC
>DAHWBL010000006.1 GCA_027323595.1 Acetobacteraceae bacterium
ACAGTTTGCCGGTGGAGGCGACCGCCTTGCCCATGGTGTAGGCGAGGCCGGAATAGTTCATCAGATAGGCGAGCCCGACGATCAGCATGACGGTGATCACCGCGATCCAGGCCTGTTTGATGGTCTGGCCGATGCAGCCGAGGAAATCGGCGACGGACAGGCGCACCAGCGCGGCGGTGATGACGCAGGCGAGCAGGATCGCGGTGCCGGTGCCCAGCGGCTGGAACACGAACATCGCGGCATAGGGCTTGTTGTCGTACAGCGTGATCGAGATCGCGTTGTGCAGCCCCGGCCAGGCGAAGCTGCTCTGGCCGATCTTGAAGATGCCGTAATGGGTCCACACGATCACCAGTGCCGAGACCAGCAGCCACGGCAGCCAGCCCTGCCAGGGCGCGATGGCGCCGGCGCCGCCGCGGGTGGCGCGCGCGCTGGCCGAAATGGCGAACTCCGGCGCCGCCGCGGGCTTCCACACGGCCAGGAAGCCGAGCGTGATGATCAGCGAGCCGAGCGAGGCGAGCACGTCGGTCAGCGCGTAGTCGAGATAGTTCGAGGCGATGAACTGGCTGAGCCCGAAGCTGGCGCCGGCGACCAGCAGCAGCGGCCACAGCGCGCGCACCGAGCGCATCCCGCCATACAGCGCGATGACATAGAACGGCAGGATCAGCGCCATCACCGGCAACTGGCGGCCGATCATGGCGCCCAGCGTGGTGGCCGGTAGCCCGGTGACCGCGCCGAGCACGGTGACCGGGGCGCCGAGCGCGCCGAAGGCGACCGGGGCGGTGTTGAAGATCAACACGAACACCAGCGCCTCGAGCGGCGGGAAGCCCACCAGGATCAGCAGCGAGCTGGTGATCGCGACCGGGGTGCCGAAGCCGGCGATGCCTTCGAGCAGCGCGCCGAAACAAAAGCCGATCACCACCAGCACGACGCGCCGGTCATTGGGCAGATGGTCGAGCACCCAGTCGCGAAAGGCGTCGAAGCGCTTCGACCTGACCGCGATGTTGTAGAGCAGCAGGGCGTTCACCACGATCCACATCACCGGCAGCAGCGCCAGCAGCGCGCCGTTGGCGATCGAGCTGATGGCGAGCGACACCGGCATCTGCCACACCCCGATGGCGACGATCAGTCCGACGATGAGCCCGGCCAGCGCGGCCTGCCAGGCCGGGCGGCGCATCACCCCCAGCAGCAGCAGCACCGCCAGGATCGGCAGGATAGCCACCAGGAAGGAGAGCCCGAGGCTGTCGCCGACCGGGGTGAGAAGCTGTTGGAACATGTTCCGCCCTTTGCAAGAAGCCAGTTTTTGTTATGCCGGCCGCGTCGCGGCGACCGGATCTGCGTCATTGTTGCTGCCAATCATCACGACATGCAAATGGCCAGGCCCATGCGCGCCGCGCACCAGCGTGCCCTCGATGTCGGTGGTGCCCGACGGGCCGGTGACCAGGTTGACGTTGCGCGGCGGGTCGGCGGCGATGTGGTCTTCGAGCCAGGGCCGGACGCTGTGGGCGTGCAGGGCCACGATGTGGTGCATCGGCAGGAAGGCGAACAGCGTCGGGCTGTGGGCGCCGGAGTGGAACACCAGGCTCGCGGTCTCGGCGATGCCGCCGTGCGCGAGCCCGACGGCGACCGCCTCGTCGGGGGTGATGTCGGCATGGGTGGCGATGCCCGCCCAGGCGAGGCCGGCAAGCTCGGGATGCGGCTGCACCGCGACCAGCGGCGGCAGCGCGTGGGCGGCGAGGTAGCGGCTGACCGCTTCGGGCAGCTCGGCCAGGGTTGCGATGCGCTCGCCGGTGGCGCCGATGGCGGGGCTGGCGAGTCGTTGCAGGAACACCGCGTCCGGCGCGCCGCGCACCCGGTCGGGGCGGGTGGGGCCGACGCGGTCGAGCAGGGCGGCGGCCTGCGCGGCGATGGTGGCCTGGTCGGTGCGGTGCCCGGCGAGGCGGGCGAGGATGGCGGCGCGGGCGTCGGTCATCGGCGGGCGGCCTTCTGTCGGGCGGCATATTGCGCCATGAAGCCGCGCGCCGGCGGGGCGGGCAGGTCGCGATGGCGGGTCCAGCCGCCGGCCAGCGGCATGGCGCTGATCCAGCCGCGCCGGGCGAACAGGCGCATCATCGGCAGCGCGAGCGCGGTGGCGGCGCGGTACAGCGCGGGGCGGCGGGCGACGAAGCGCCACAGCGCCAGCGATCCGCGCAGGCTCGCCGGTTCCAGCCCCTCGCGCCAGGAGCGGTCGCGCCAGCCGCGCAGCAGCGTGGGCAGCGGGATGGCGACCGGGCAGACCTCCTGGCACTGGCCGTTCAGCGTGCAGGCGTTGGGCAGGTCGTGCGATGCCGCCAGCCCGTCCAGGATCGGGGTGATCACCGCGCCCATCGGGCCGGGATAGGTGCCGCCATAGGCGTGGCCGCCGATCTGGCGGAACACCACGCAATGATTGAGGCAGGCGCCGCAGCGCAGGCAGCGCAGCATCTCGGCGAGCCCCTCGGCACGCATCCGGGTGCGGCCGTTATCGACCAGGATGATGTGAAATTCGGTGGGTCCGTCGGTGTCGCCGGGGCGGCGGGGGCCGCGGTGGAAGCTGGTGTACTGGGTCAGCTCGGCGCCGGTGGCCGAGCGCACCAGCAGCCGCAGCAGGCTCATCGCGTGCGCCGTGCTGGGCACCAGCTTCTCGATGCCGGCGGTGACGATGTGCAGGCGCGGCGGGGTGGTGGTGAGCTCGGCGTTGCCCTCGTTGGTGACGGTGCAGACCGCGCCGGTGTCGGCGATGAGGAAGTTGGCGCCCGAGATGCCGACATCCGCGGCGAGGAATTTTTCGCGCAGCTCGCGCCGGGCCGAGGCCATCATCTGCTCGGCGGTGTCGAGCGGGAGCGCGCCGTGATGTTCGCGGGCGAAGAGTTCGCCGACCTGCTCGCGGGTTTTGTGCAGGGCCGGCCAGATGATGTGGCTGGGCCGCTCGCCGGCGAGCTGGATGATGTGCTCGGCAAGGTCGGTCTCGACCCGCTCGATGCCGGCCTGCGCGAGCGCGTGCGGCAGGCCGATCTCCTCGCCGAGCATGGATTTGCTGCGGGTGACGCTGCGCGCGTCGGCGGCACGGCAGAGTGCGACGGTGATGTCGCAGGCCTGCTGCGCGGTCTCCGCCCAATGGACCCGCGCGCCCGAGGCGATGGCGTTGGCCTCGAACTCCAGCAGATAATGATCGAGATGGGCGATCACGTGGTCCTTGATGTCGCGGCCGAGCGCGCGGGCGAGCGGGAATTCCGGCCAGGCGGCGATCGCGCTGGCGCGCTTGGTCCGCGCCGTGATGGTGGTGCGGTCGATGGCGATCTTGAGCGTGGGGTCGGCGAGCGCGGCCCCGGCGCGGGCGGTGAAATCGGCGCTCATGCCGGTTCGCCGATGGCCGGGCCGGCCATGCCGGCGAGGATTTCCGCGGCGGGGTAGGCGCGCACGGGCGAGCCCCGGCGGTGCAGCTTGCCGGCCATGTTCATCAGACAGCCCAGATCGCCGCCCAGCAGCAGCCCGGCGCCGGTGGCCTCGATGGCGCGGGCTTTTTCATCGACGATGGCGTTCGAGATGGCCGGATATTTGACGCAGAAGGTGCCGCCGAAGCCGCAGCAGGTTTCCGCACCGTCGAGCGGCAGCAGGGCCAGCCCCGCGACCGCGCCGAGCAGGGCGCGCGGCTGGGCGGCGACGCCGAGCTCGCGCAGGCCCGAGCAACTGTCGTGGTAGGTGGCGGTGGCCTGCAGGGCGATGCCGGCGGGGATGAATTTGCGGTGGTCGGCGAGGTAGGACAGCAGCTCGTGGGTGCGCCCGGCGAGTGCCGTGGCGCGGGCGTGCCAGGCGCTGCCGGCGTCGAACAGCTCCGGATACTGGATGATGGTGGCGGCGCAGGAGCCCGAGGGGACCACCACCGCGTCGAACGGTTCGAGCAGGGCGATGGTGTGGGCCGCGAGATCGGCCGCGCCGGCACGATCGCCGCTGTTGCGGGCGGGCTGGCCGCAGCAGGTCTGCGCGGCGGGCACGCTGACGGTGCAGCCGGCGGCTTCGAGCAGGGCGATGGCGGCGAAGCCGATGGGCGGGCGCATGGCGTCCACCAGGCAGGTGACGAACAGCGCGACATGCGGGCGGTCGGCGGCGGCCATGGCGGGTCCTTCGGAGCGTTTCCTTGCCGATGTCTAGGCACGCGGCCGTCAGTTTGGCAAGAAGTTTTTACCAGACAAGATGTTGGTTTGAAAATTAGGCTATGGTGCGATCCGGGTGGCGTCGGCTACCAAGGGCGCGTGTGGGAGGGGTGCATGACCGAACCGATCCGGCCGGTGCGGCTGGCCGATATCATCGCCGAGCGGCTCCAGGCGATGATCCTCGAAGGCGTGCTGCGGCCCGGCGATCGGTTGAACGCCGAGCGCGAGCTGGCCGAGGCGCTGGGCGTGTCGCGGCCCTCATTGCGCGAGGCGCTGAGCCTGCTGGAGCGCAAGGGGCTGCTGGTGGGCGGCAGGTCCGGCACCACGGTGGCGCGGTTTCTGGACCAGGTGAGCGACCCGCTGGCCGCGTTGCTGGGTGAGGACCCGCGCGCGGCGGCGGATTATTTCGAATATCGGCTGACCGTGGAGCCGCCGGCCACCGCGCTTGCGGCGCGTCGGGCGAGCCCGCCGGACCGTGCCGCGATCGCGCGATGCCTGGAGCGGATGGCGCGCGCGCATGGCGACGACGATCCGACCGACGAGGCCGATTGCGACGTGATGCTGCATGGCCTGATCTATGAAGCCGCGCATAATCTGGTGCTGCTGCACATCATGCGCATGCTGGGCGAGCTGATGCGCCGCAACATCTTCTATAACCGTGAGCAATTATATCGGCGCGCCGGGGTGCGCGAGCTGCTGCTGGCGCAGCATCTGGCGATCGGCCAGGCGGTGCTGGATGGCGACGCGGCGGCGGCCGAGGCGGCGGCGGCGGCGCATATCCGCTACACAAGGGCCACCATCGAGGAAATTCGCGGCGATGAGCA
>DAHWBL010000026.1 GCA_027323595.1 Acetobacteraceae bacterium
CGATGCTGGTGCTGGGGTGCCTGCTGGTGGGGCCGGCGGGGGCGCACGCGCTGCTGGAATCCGCCAGCCCGGCGGTGGGCGGCAGCGTGGCGGAGCCGCCGGGGGAGGTGGTGCTGCGGTTTTCCGGCGCGATCGAGGCAGGGTTCAGCCGCATCGAACTGCATGACGCCGCGGGCGGACTGGTGGCGGGCCCGGCGGCGGTGGCCGGCGGGCCGGGCGAACTGCGGCTGGCGCTGCCGGTGCTGGCGCCGGGGACATATCAGGTGGTGTGGCATGCGACCTCGATCGATGGGCACATGACGCAGGGGAGGTTTGGGTTTCGGGTGGGGAAGTAAGGGAAGGGACGGGAAGGGAAGTTAAGGTGCTCTTTCTTGGAAGAAAGAGCCAAAGAATTTTTGATATATTGGGGCGGAGGTGTTGCGGCCGTTGCGGGTTATATTTGTCAAAGTTTTGGTTCTTTTTTGTAAAAAAGAACGATCGCTGCTGGTGTTGGTGCGGCGCCCCCCACCCCGGCCCTCCCCACGAGGGGGAGGGGGATTGTTTGTTTGGGGGACACGGGATGTCGCGAGGGGTGTTGGTCAGGCGGTCTGTTTGGTGAGCAGACCCATCTCGATCATGGTTTCGGCGATCTGCACTGCGTTCAGCGCGGCGCCTTTGCGCAGATTGTCGGCGCAGCACCACAGGCCCAGGCCGTTGGGGACGGTGGGGTCGTGGCGGACGCGGCTGACATAGACGGCGTCTTCGCCGGCGGTTTCGGCGGGGGTGATGTAGCCGCCGTCGTCTGGGTGGTCGATCAGCACCACGCCGGGGGCGTCGCGCAGGGCCTGGCGGGCGGCGGGCAGGTCGATCGGGCGGGCGGTTTCGATGCTGATGGCCTCGGCGTGGCCGATGAACACCGGCACGCGCACGCAGGTGGCGAAGACCTGGATGTCGGGATCGAGGATTTTGCGGGTTTCGACCGCCATCTTCCATTCCTCCTTGGTGGAGCCGTCATCGAGGAACACGTCGATGTGCGGGATCACGTTGAAGGCGATCTGCTTGGTGAAGATTTGCGGCTGCACCTGTTCGTGGACAAAGCTTGACTTTGTCTGATTGAACAATTCGTCCATGGCTTCCTTGCCGGCGCCGGAGACGGACTGGTACGTGGAGACGACGATGCGGCGGGTGGTGAACAGATCATGCAGGGGCTTGAGCGCCACCACCATCTGGATGGTCGAGCAGTTCGGGTTGGCGATGATGCGGCGGCGGGCGAATTTGGTGAGCGCCTGGGGGTTCACCTCGGGCACCACCAGCGGCACGTCGTGGTCCATGCGGAACTGGCTGGTGTTGTCGATCACCACGCAGCCGGCGGCGGCCGCGCGCGGGGCGTGGACCGCGGAGATGGCGGCACCGGGGCTGAACAGGCCGATGTCGAAGCCGGTGAAATCAAACGTGTCGAGGTTTTTGACGGTGAGGATCTTTTTCTCGCCGAAGCTGATCTGCGCGCCGGCGGAGCGGCCGGAGGCGAGCGCGACCACCTCATCGATGGGGAAATCGCGTTCGGCGAGGGTCTTGAGCATTTCGCGCCCGACCGCACCTGTGGCTCCGACGACCGCGACCTTGTATCCCATCGACCCTGGCTCCGGTTGGTCCCGCCTGGCCGGCGGGGTGAGGGTGAGGGGTTAGCGCCGGCGGGCGGGCGGGCGCAAGCGCGGCTGTCGCAACGGTGCTGCCGGATTGGCGCGGGGGATGGCCAGGGTGGGGCGGATCACCCTAAAGGGAACGGGCAGGGGAGTTTGGCATGACGCAGAGCGATGACGAGGCCACCGGCGCGGGTTTGCCGGTCAGCGACGCGCAGTGGCGGGAGCGGCTGGATGCGGAGCAGTTCGCGGTGCTGCGCCAGCACGCCACCGAGCGGCCTGGCACCAGCCCGCTGAACGATGAGGAGCGGGCCGGGCGGTACTTATGCGCCGGCTGCGGGCAGGAATTGTTCGGCAGCGAGACCAAATACCATAGCGGCAGCGGCTGGCCTTCTTTCTGGGCGCCGGCGGAGGGGGCGGTGGAGACCACCACCGATCGCAGCCTGTTCATGGTGCGCACCGAGGTGCATTGCGCGCGCTGTGGCGGGCATCTGGGCCATGTGTTCGAGGACGGGCCGCGCCCGACCGGGCAGCGTTATTGCATCAACGGCGCGGCGCTGGCGTTCAAGCCTGGGACCGGTGAATGAAGGCGGCGGTTTTCTGCAAGAGTTTTCGCGATGATTTCGCGCGTCTGCCGCGGCTGATCGGAAGCTGGCGGGAGCATGCGCGCGATTTTCCGTTGCTGCTGTCGGTGCCGGCGGGCGACCGGGAGTTGCTGCCGGAGGCAGCGGGCGGCGAGGGGATCACGGTTGTCGAGGATGAGGCGTATGCGCCGGAGATTCCGGCGGGGATGGATGGCTGGCGGCAGCAGCAGGTGTGCAAGCTGGCGATCCATCACACCGGGTTCGCCGATGCCTATGTGATGATCGACTCGGACTCGTATTTCGTCGGACCTCTGGATGAGGGCGACGTTTTTGCCGGCGAGAAGCGGCGGATCGTCTATTCCAAATGTTTTTCGGTGTTCGAGGCGCCGCCGGCGGAAAATGAGAATCTGCTGAGTCTGCTGCGGGCCGAGGGCCGGCCGGCGGTGGGGGATGCACACTATTTCGGCCTCGCGGCGGGCAGGCTCGACGGGTTCGCCGAGCGGCTGGCGGGCTATCGGGCGCGCGCGGAGCAGGCCGAGGCGAGCGGGCCGGACGTGCCCGGCTTCACCGCGGTGGATCGCTCGGCCTGGCTATTTGACCTGTTCATGATCCCGAACAACGCGATTTTGCAGCCGGGGCAGATTCTGCAGGCAGCGTTCCTGGCCAGGTTCGAGGAGTTCATGGCGGATCAAGGGATGGGCCTGGCGGATGTGATCAAGCTGATTCCATGGGAATATAACTGGTATGCGGCCTACAGCATGTCGGCCCATGCGGAGATGATCGTGCCCAACATCGCGCTGATCCTGCATTTCGCCTCGGACGCGGCGGTGGAGGCGGCGAAGGCGGTCGGGGTGAGTGCGGAGATGATCGGGCGGCGGTTTCCGATTTTGCAGATGGCGGCGCGGCATTTCGATCGGGAGGAGTTTTGAGGGTGGGGGTAGGGCGGCGGCGATGAAGCGGTTGGTGATCGACCTTGACGGTACCATCACGAATGATGATCCGTCGTTGGATTATGCCGACAAGCAGCCGAATTACGACGTGGTCGCGCGCCTGCGGGCCTATCAAGAGATGGGCTTCACCATCGTTATCCACACCGCGCGCAACATGCGCTCATTCGACAACTCGCTTGGGCTGATCAACGCGCATACTTTGCCTGTCATTGTGGAGTGGCTGCGTCGGCATGAGATTCCCTATGACGAAATCCATGTCGGCAAGCCATGGTGCGGGACCGAGGGCTTTTATGTTGATGACCGCGCCGTTCGTCCCGCCGAATTTTTGAGTT
>DAHWBL010000039.1 GCA_027323595.1 Acetobacteraceae bacterium
CACCCGCGCGTCCCGCCCGTCCAGCCGCACCGCCCGCTCGGCCAGCTCGACGGCACGGGTGATCGCCTCCGCCGGCGCCTCCGTCCAGCCCTGGCCGACCAGAAACACATGCCAATAGGCGAAGGCGGCATGCGCCCCCGCATGGTCGGGCTCCCGCGCCACCGCGTGGGCCAGCAACTCGCCGGTGTGCAGGAAGGGCGCGCGATCGAGCCGATACAGGATCGCGATCGCCCGCAGCATCAGCCCGCGGCCCGACCCGTCCGCGTCCGCGTCCTCCTGCGCGCGCCTTGCCTCGATCATCATGATTTCCGGATCGATCTGGGCGGCCACCTGCGCGGCGATTTCCTCCTGCACGCCAAACAGGTCATCATCGGGCAGGTCGAACCGGCGGGCCCATACGAGCTGGTTGCCCTCGCGCAGATCCAGCAGCCTGAGCGAGATGCGCACGCGCCCAGCCTGGTGCTGGATGGTGCCATCCAGCAGCAGATCGATGCCAAAGCCGCGGCCGATCGCGCCGGGGTCGCGGCTGGTCTGGCTGAAGCGGGCGAGCGCGTCCGACGAGATCAGGGTCAGCCAGCGTGACCGGAGCAGGGCGGCGGTGATTTCCTCGGCCAGGCCCATGCCAAGCTGTGCCTCCGGCGTCTGTGCCTGTTCCGACGGCGCGGCGGTGCCGTCAGCCGGGCGCAGCGGCAGCACCCCCACCCGCGTTCCGGCGCGCGCCGGCCGCGCCGCCGGCAACTGCGCGCGCGTCACCGCCCCGCTCGGCCGGTCGCTGCGGATGGTGCTGGCCAGCCGCTCGGTCTCGGGTGAGGGGGTGGCGTCGAGCAGGTCGGACAATGAGGTGCGGCAGCGGTCATAGGCCTCGATCGCCATGCCACGCTCACCGCGCACCGCGTAGGCGGCCATCAGCGCGCGCCAGGCGCCCTCATGGGTGCGGTCGATCGACAGCACGCGCTGTGCTGCCGGGATCACCTGCTCGGGCTCGGCCTGCATCCGCAGCAGCGCCTCGGCCACCGCGCGGGCACGGTCGCGCACCCGCTCGCGCTCGGTGATCAGCCAGGCATCGAACCCGGCATCCACCCCGTCCAGCCCCTCCAGCAGATCGCCGTCGAACAGCGCCAGCGCCGCCGGATGCTCGGTGCTGGCGCGCATCACCTGCACCACGTCGATCCAGACCTTGTCGGCGACCAGCCCGATCTGTTCGCGCCCGACCGCCAGCACCGTGCCGCCGGCCGGGGCCAGCACCTCATGCAGCCGGTGCAGCTCCTGGCGCAGCGAGGCGCGCGCCATCTCCTCGGGGCGGTGGCTCCACAGCATTTCGGCCAGCTTTCCGCGCGGCATCGGCCGGGGTGCCGCCATCGCCAGCACCGCCAGCAGCGCCCGCGTCTTGCGCCCCGCCGGCAGCACGCTGCGCTCCTGCTCGGTCCAGGCCGCCATCGTGCCGATCAGCCGCAGCCGCAAAATGCGGCCGCCACCGACCCTGGCGATGTCGGTCTTTTCGGTGATCGATGCGCGCCGTCGAGAAAAAATCGCCCCTTCCTCCACCCTCGCGCGGCAGTCGGGTGATCTAGCCGATCATCGGCTCGGCGGTCCGCCGCCGCGCCCCACCTGCCATCCGTGCCGCCGCGCCGAGCATTGGCCGCACGTCGCCGCCCCACTCGGTGGCGACTCGCGACAGCCAATCCTCTGCCTGAACCGGTGCGCCGGCAATAATTTCCATTAACGGTTCCAGGTATTTGCCTTCGTGCCGTCCATCGCGGTCGATCCGCGCGCGCGCCGCCAGCCCCTGTCCGGCGATCGCCACCAGCGCCCCGGCCAGGTCGCGCAGGCTGCCGCTGCCCCAGCGCGCCGCCAGCCCCTGCCGCGGCACCACCCGGCGCAGCGCCTCATACTCGCGCCAGTCATGTTCGCTGGCCAGCCGGTACGCCGCCTCCAGCGCCGCGGGATCATACAGAAGCCCGACCCAGAAGGCCGACTGCGCCAGCATCATCTCCGGCCGCCCGGCATCCGCCCCGCGCATCTCCAGATAGCGCTTGAGCCGGACCTCGGTGAAGGCGGTGGTCACATGGTCGGTGAAATCGCTCATCGTCGGGCGCTGGCCAGGCAGTTGCGGCAGCCGTCCGGCCAGATAGTCGCGAAACGACGCCCCGGCGAGGTCGTGATAGCCATCCTGGCGATGGATGAAATACATCGGCATGTCGAGCAGCCATTCGGCATAGCGCTCGAAGCCGAACCCAGCCTCGAAAAACGCCGCCGGCATGCCGGTGCGGTCGGGGTCGGTGTCGTTCCAGACCTGCGCGCGATAGGACAGATAGCCGTTCGGCCTGCCTTCGGTGAACGGCGAATTGGCGAACAGCGCGGTCGCCACCGGCTGCAACAGCATCGAGGTGCGCAGCTTGCGCACCATGTCCGCCTCCGAGGCGAAATCCAGGTTCACCTGCACCGTGCAGGTGCGCTGCATCATGTCCAGCCCCAGGCCGCCGACCTTGGGCATGTAGCGCCGCATGATCGCGTAGCGCCCCTTGGGCATCCAGGGCATCTGCGCGCGCGTCGCGAACGGATGAAACCCCAGCGGCGCGAACCCCAGCCCCAGCGTGTCGGCCAGCTCGCCCACCTCGGCCAGATGCGCCTCCAGCTCCATCCGGGTCTGGTGCAGGTCCGCCAGCGGCGCGCCGGACAGCTCGAACTGCCCGGCCGGCTCCAGCGAGATCGAGCCGCCGTCGCGCGCCAGCCCGATCAGCGCGCCGGCATCCTCGATCCGCTCCCAGCCATGGCCGGCCCGCGCGCCACGCGCGGCAAGCCCCTCCAGCATGGCGCCGATGCCCGGCGCGCCCTGGGCGTCGGTGTCATAGGGCGGCGGCAGCAGGTCGGCATGGCGAAAGCCGAATTTCTCGTGCTCGGTGCCGATCCGCCAGTCAGACGCCGGTTTGCAGCCGGATTCCAGCCAGGCCACCATCGGCTCGGTCGTACTGATCGGGGTCGCATCGACCTCGCCGGGATTGGACATTCGCGTTCCTGCGCTCGTTGTACGAAAATTTGGGACGTTCAAGACGGATTTCAGCCCGGGTGCGGATCGACCCGGTTTAGCGTGGCCGGCGGCCCCGACTGGATCAGGGCGAGCCCGGCGATGACGGCGGTCTCGGCGCGCAGGATACGTGGCCCGAGCGACACCTCCTCTAGAAAGGCATGCCGGGCCATCGCGTCAAGCTCCGCCGCGCTGAATCCACCCTCCGGCCCGACCAGCAGCCCGCCCTGGCCGGCCGGACCCGCCAGCCCCGCCCGGCGTTCTACCGCCACCGCGAGCCGGCGCCCGGCCGGCCAGTTGGCCAGCAGGGCGGGCAGGCTCACCGGCGGATCGATCCGCGGCAGGCTCAGCCGCTCGCATTGCTCCGCCGCCTCGCGCGCGATCGCCTCCAGCCGCGCGAGGTTCACCCGCCCGGCCTGGCCGTGCGCGGTCAGCACCGGCAGGATCCGGCTGGCCCCCAGCTCGGTGGCCTTCTGCACCACGAGGTCGGTCGCGTCGCGCTTGAGCAGCCCGAAGGCGAGCCAGGGTCCGTCCGCCGGCTCCTCGGCCTGCGCGCGGGTGCGCTCACCGACCAACAAGCCGCCGCCGCGCCGCCCAAGCTGGGCGATGCTGGCGGTCCACTCGCCGTCGGCGCCGTTGAACAGCAGCACCGTCTCGCCGGGGCCCCGGCGCAGCACATGCGCCAGATAATGCGCCTGCTCGGCACTGGCCGGCACGGCCCGGCCGGCGGCGAGTTCGGCATCGATGAACAGACGGATTGACGTGGCCATGATGGATCGCAGAGTACACCCCATGCCCACGCAAGCCGACCCCCCCGTTTTTGGCCATACCGACATCCGCGCCGCCGGCTGGGTGGCGCGGCTGCCGCCGTCCTGGCGCCCCTACGTTCTGCTCGGCCGGTTCGACCGCCCGATCGGCGCCTGGCTGCTGTTCCTGCCCGGGCTGTGGAGCATCCTGCTCGCCCGCCCTGGCGTGGCGCGCGGCGCGTGGCTGACCGCCCTGTTCCTCGCCGGCGCGTTCGCCATGCGCGCCGCCGGCTGCGTGGTCAACGATCTGTGGGACCGCGAGCTGGACCGCAAGGTGGTGCGCACCGCCGGCCGTCCGCTGGCCTCGGGGGCGATCGGCACGCGCGGCGCGCTCGGCTTCATGGCCGCCATGGCCGCGACGGGGCTGTGGATATTGCTGCTGCTGCCGCCGCTGGCGCAGGCGCTGGGGGTCGGCTCGCTGCTGCTGGTGGCGCTGTATCCGGCCGCCAAGCGCGTCACCTGGTGGCCGCAGCTGGTGCTCGGCTTCACCTTCGGCTGGGGCGCGCCGATGGGCTTCGCGGCCGCCACCGACAGCCTCGGTGCCGCCGCGCTGTGGCTGTATCTGGCCGCCATCCTGTGGATCGTCGGCTATGACACGATCTATGCGCACCAGGACCGGCAGGACGATGCCGTGGTCGGCATCCGTTCCACCGCGCGGCTGTTCGGCGCCGCCTCGGCGTGGCTGGTCGGCGGCTGCTACGCCGGCATGCTGCTGGCGCTGCTGCTGGTCGGGCTCTCGGCGCATCTGAATAATTGGTATTTCCCCGCCCTGCTGCCCACCGCGGCGCTGCTCGGCTGGCAGGCATTGCGGCTGGACATCGACGATCCGGACCTCTGCCTGCGCCTGTTCAGGCTCAACCGCGAGACCGGGCTGACGCTGGCCCTGGCGATCTGGGTCGGAACCTTGTGAGCGCGGCGGATTTTCTGCGCGCCAACACGGTGCTCGCGCGCCCCGCCCTGGTGCCCGAGATCGGGCTGCATCTGGCAACCCAGATCACGCCGATCTGGCAGGCGAGCGAAACCTGGCTGCACGAGGCCAACATCGCCCCGCCCTTCTGGGCCTTTGCCTGGCCGGGCGGTCAGGCGATCGCGCGGCACATCCTTGATCATCCGCATCTGGTCGCCGGCCGCCGCGTGCTGGATTTCGCTGCCGGCTGCGGCATCGCCGCGATCGCCGCCGCGATGGCCGGCGCGGTGGTGGAGGCCTGCGAGATCGACCCGATGGCCGAGGCGCCGATCGGGCTCAACGCGGCTGCGAACGGTGTCGAGCTGCGCCCGGTCATCGCCGATCTGGTCGGCGCGGCCTGCCGGTGGGACCTGATCCTGTGCGGCGACGTGTGTTACGAGGCGCCGATGACCCGCCACATCATGCCGTGGCTGCGCACGCTGGCACGCACCGCCGATTGCTGGCTCGCCGACCCCGGCCGCACCTACCTGCCCACCGCCGGCCTCACCGCCTTCGCCCGCTACGACGTGCCCACCAGCCTGGAACTGGAAGACCGCACGCTACGCGAGGTGAGGCTGTATAGGCTGCAACCGGGCCCCTGACGCGCCCGAACCATCCAAAACCTGTAACGGCGCGCCACGAATCCGATTGCAATCTATCACACTAAGTGCTACAAAACGCACCATTCGATTGGGTGCGCGAACATTACAGCGCCCAGCCATCGAACGGCGTGGGCACGCATGCCGCCGCGCTTCGTCGGGGCAGGCATCTGTTGAACGGGAAAATGATGCGCATGGATTTGGAGGCATTTAGAGCAAGGTCGCACAGGCCGGAATCGGCCTGGGCGATAAAGTTTCTCGCTCATCATATGGCTGGAGCGGTTTCACAGTGTCGATGCCGATGACGGTCAAGGTGAAACCGCTTTAGAGCAACATCGCCCAGACCGGAATCGGCCTGGGCGATAAAGTTGCTCGCTCACAACAGGGTTGGAGCGGTTTCACAGCGTGGATGTCGATGACGGTCAAGGCGAAACCGCTCCAAGCATGAGGATATTCAAGACCAAATCGTTCGCGCGCTTCGCCAGGAAGGTCGGACTCACCGACGACGCGCTGTGCGGGGCGATCGAAAAT
>DAHWBL010000067.1 GCA_027323595.1 Acetobacteraceae bacterium
GAGATGAACTACAGCGGCGCCGAAGCCGGTTGAGCGGTCCGGAGGCGGCGCGGTGAGCGAGGCGGATGCGATGGCGTTCGCCGTCACCACCGACGACCAGCTTCGCATCGTTGGCCGATGCAGCCGAACATCGGCCGGCGACGGCGATGTCGTCTTCGTGCATGGGTTTTCGATGTCGTGCCTGTGCTGGGGCCGCCAGATGGGCAGTGGTGCGCTGTCGAACCATCGCCTGGTCAGCTACGATCTGCGCGGCCATGGTGGCTCCGACAAGCCGACCCAGGCGGCGTTTTATCGGCAGGGGTCGCGCTGGGCGCACGAACTGCGCGCGGTGATCGACCAGCTCGGTCTGGAGCGGCCGGTGCTGGTGGCGTGGTCGTATGGCGTGCGCATCGTCGTTGACTATCTCAGCACATTTGGTGAGAGCGGTATCGGCGGGATCAACATCGTCGGCTCCAAGATCAATTCAGACCCGGCGTTCGCCCAGCCGGCGATGGGCGCGCTGCAACAGGCGATGGGGTCGGCTGATCTGACGGAAAATATTCGCGCCACCATTGGGTTTCTGCGCGGCTGCGCGCAGCACTGGCCGCAGGAGGATTTCGACGAGGCGCTCGCCGCCGCGATGGTGGTGCCCGACGCAGTTCGCCGCGCGATGATGGGCCGCGCGCTCGACGCGGATGCGCTGTTCGGCGCCCTTGGCGTTCCGGTTCTGTTCAGCCACGGAAGGTTCGATCCGGTCGCTCCGGTGGCGGCCGCCGAGCATGGCGCGGCGACCGCGCCGCTGGGCCGCGTGTCGATCTATGAGAGTTGCGCGCATATGCCGTTTTTTGAAGAGCCGGACAGGTTCAACCGCGAGCTCGCCGATTTTGTCGCGCACTGCCGCGCGCATCGCTGAGGCGATCAGCGCAGGATGCCGTCGCGGGTGAAGCTCGAAATTTCCTGATTGAGGATTTTGCGAAAGCCTTCCATCGCCTCGGTCATCGGCCGTTCGGCGGGCCAGACAAGAAAACGCTGCAACTGAAATCCGGTAATCTGTCGCGCGTTCCATTCTCCGTCGCTGGTGAGCTTGTGTACCGCGGTGGAAGGAAGCAGCAAATGGCCGAGTCCGAGCCGTGCCAGATCGAACAGGATCGACAGGCTGTCGGCTTCCATCCTGCATTGCAGGGTCTGCCCCTTTGCCGCGGCCAGGCGCTCATAGCCCAGCCGCTCACGGTGCGGCAGGCCGGGCAGCAGCAGCGGCACGCTGGCCAATTGCTTCACGGTGCATACCGGCCCCCAATCCAGATCGTGGTCGCGGTGGCTGACCAGGTGAATGCGCTCGTTGGCGATCGGCTGGACGGCGAGCGCGGGATCACGATCTGGAAATGCAATGATCGCGCAATCGAGCGTGCCGCGCTGGATCGCCTCCTGGAGATGCATGGTCATGTCGGTCACCAGATGCAGCCGCACCTTGGGAAAGGCCTGGGTGTAGCGCCTGGCGAGTGCTGGAAACATCGCCTCGCCGAGCGATGGGTTGGCGCCGATCCGCAGCACGCCGGCGGGCGCGCGGCCGCGATTGCGCAGCTCGGCGCGCAGATCGTCCGCCTGGCGCAGCAGATCCACCGCGCGCCGGCGCAGCGTTTCACCGGCATCGGTCAGCTTCACGCCGCGGCCGGCGCGTTGCAGCAAGGCGGCATCGAGCTCTTCCTCAAGCAGCCTGATCTGCCGGCTGACCGCGGATTGCGCGACGCGCAGCCGGTGGGCGGCGAGGCTGATGTTCTCGACCTCGGCGACGGCGACGAAATAGCGCAGTTGTTGCAGGTCCATCCCGGCCCTCACTGGTGGCGGTTTAAGCTATCTAAACATTAGATCATACAAATCTGTAAATGATAATTTTCAGATTGAATTCCATTCGCTAGCGTGGCGCCAACGATGACCACAATAACCCGGGAGGCTTGGTTGCTGCGCGCAAGCGTCGATATCGGCGGCACATTCACCGACATGGTGGTAACCGAGCCAGGCGGCTCGGTGCAGATGTTCAAATCCCCTTCCACGCACGGGCGCCTGTCTGAAGGCGTGATGAACTGCTTTCGCAAGGCGGCGTCGGCGCGCGGCAGCAGTCTTGATGCGCTGCTGTGCCAGGTGGAGACCATCATCCACGGCACCACCGCCACGACCAACGCGCTGCTCACCCGCACCGGCGTGAAGACCGGCATGCTGACGACCGATGGATTTCGCGACATCATCGAGCTGCGCCGTGGCATGCGCGCTGGCGTGTCGCCTTATAATCTCAAGGTGAAATTCCCCGAGCCGCTGGTGCCACGCGCCCGGCGCATCGGCATCACCGAGCGCATGGGGCCGGGCGGTGGCGTGCTCACCGCGCTGGATGAGGGCGAGGTGGAGGCGGCGGTGCGCCGGCTTGTCGATGATGGGTGCGAGGCGATCGCGGTCTGTTTTCTGTATTCCTACATCAACCCCGCGCACGAGCTGCGCGCGGCCCAGATCGCCCGGCGCATCGCACCGGATGCCTTCGTGACCACCTCCTATGACACCATACCGAGCTCGCGCGAGTTCGAGCGTTTCAACACGACCGTGGTTGGTGCCTATGTCGGGGCGATCTTTGCTGCCTACATCGACAAGCTCGATGATGAGCTGCGCGAGGCGGGATTTGGTGGACATCTTCTGCTGATCCAGTCCAACGGCGGCATCCAGGACCGCCAGACCGCGAAGAACAATCCGGTCACGACGCTGCTGTCGGGGCCATCGGCGGGGCCATCGGTTGGCCAGTATTTCGGTGGTGCCTATTCATCGAAGATCATCTCCGCCGATATGGGCGGCACCTCGTTCGAGGCGGCGCTGATCCAGGACAATCAGATTCTGCTCACCTCGAACACCTGGCTGTCCGAGCAGCGCATTGCCGCGAAGATGGTTGATGTACACTCGATCGGCGCGGGTGGCGGCAGCATCGCGCGGTTCGATTCGATGGATCTGCTGCGCGTGGGCCCGGCCAGCGCGGGCTCTCGTCCGGGGCCGGCCTGTTATGGCAATGGCGGCACCGAGGCGACCGTGACGGACGCGAACGTGCTGCTTGGCTACATCGATCCGCAGTTTTTTCTTGGCGGCGAGATGCAGTTGGATGTCGAGGCGGCACGCGCCGCGATGGCGCCGATCGCGCGCGGCATGTCGGCGAGCCAGGACGACGCCGCGCATGCGATTTTCGAGATTATCAATGAAAGCATGGCCGATGCGCTGAACGAGCGCTGCACCAGACGCGGCTTTGATCCTCGTGAGTTTCTGCTGGTCGCCGGCGGCGGGGCGGGCGGGCTGCATGTCGCGGCGATCGCGCGCAAGGCCGGCATACGGCGTGTGCTGATCCCGAAATTCGCTTCTGCATACTGCGCTTTTGGCATGCAGTTGCCGGATTTCAGCCAGGATTACGTGCGCACCTATACCCGCCGGATGCACGACGCCGACCCGGCGGCCATCGATGCCCTGTTCGCCGAGATGGAGCGCGAGGGCCGCGCGGTGCTGACCCGTTCGGGTGCGGCGGACGAAAATATCCGCTTCGCCCGCACTGCCGACCTGCGCTATGTCGGGCAGTTCAACGAGGTTGAGGTCGATTGTCCTTCGGGGCCGACCAGCCCGCGGAGCCTGGAGGAGATCGCCGAGGCATTTCACATCCGCCATGACCAGACCTTCGCTTTTTCCATCCGCAAACGCGCGGTCGAGCTGGTGTATCTGCGGGTGCGGGCCATCGCGCCCACCCCGCCGATCAGCCTGCGCGAGATCGGGCACGATGCGGGCTCGCCGGTTCGCGCGCGCAAGGCCGACCGGGCCTGCTACTTTGGCCGCGTCATCGGCTGGCAGCAAACACCGGTTTATGCCGGTGACTCGCTGTGCGCCGGCGCTGCGATCGAGGGGCCGGCATTGCTGGAGGAGGCGGGTGCGACGATCCTGGTGCCGCCTGGCGCGCGTGCCGAGGTCGATCGCTACGGCAATTATCTCATTCATACCTGAACGGAGCACGCCATGGACACCATCGCCCCCGGCGGACGCGAGGATCTGCTCGATCCTGTCACCCGCAGCGTGATCTGGAACAAGTTTCTCAGCATCTCGCGTGAGATGTCGACGATCATCGAGCGTTCGTCACAGAATTTCGTCACCGCCGAGCTGCATGATTTCTGCGTCGGCCTGTTCGACGCGGCTGGGCGGTCGATCGCCCATTATGTCGGCCTGCCCGGACAGATCGGCGCGGGCAGCCTGCAGGTGAAGGCGTTGATCGCGCGCTTTGGCGATGACATCGCGCCGGGCGACGTGTTTCTGATGAACGACCCCTACACCGCGTTTGGCACCCATCTTCCCGATATCACGCTGTTCTACCCGGTGTTTTTCGAGGGTGTTCTGGTTTGCTACGCGATGGCGCGCGGGCATCAGGAGGATATGGGCGGCTCGTTGCCTGGCGGCTACTTCCCTGGCGCCTACGACATCCATGCCGAGGGCCTGGTCATTCCGCCCACGCGCATCTACCAGCGCGGCGAGGAGACCCCGGTCTATGAGTTCTTCCTCGCCAACATCCGTTTTCCCGACGGCATGCGGATCGACAATGCGGCGATGATCGCGGCGATGAAGGTGGCCGAGCGGCGGCTGAGGGAAATGCTCACCCAGTACGGCCGCGAGGCGCTGGGGCATTATATCGACGAGATGATCGATTCGACCGAGCGCGCGGTGCGCCGCGAACTCGCGTTGATCCCTGATGGCGTCTATCGCACCGAGGCGGCGACCGACGACGATGGACAGAATTTCGACAAGCCGGTCTGGGTGCGGTGCACGCTGACCGTGCAGGGTGATGACCTGACCTTCGATTTTTCCGAGAGTGATCCGCAGGTGAGTTTCGTGAACTGCCCGCTCTCGGCGACCTATGCATCGGTCTACTCGGCGGTGTTCACGTCACTGTCGGCGGAGATTTCATCCTATCATAACGAGGGCAGCTATCGCGCGATCAGGATCGTCGCGCCGCCGGGGCTGTGCATCAATCCGGTCTATCCGGCGACCGTGGGGGCCGCGCCGATCTCGCTGGGCACGCAGGTTCTGGAGGCCGCCGCAGAGGCGCTGAGCAAGGCCGTGCCGCATAATATCTGTGCGGCCTGGGCGCGCCATTACGGATGCGGACTGGTTGGCACCGATCCGCGCACCAACGAGCGATATGTGTTTTTGGCGCATGTCTCCGATGGCGGGTCGGGTGCGATCTGGGGATATGATGGCTGGCCGCATATCTCGCCCTGGGTGTGCGGTGGTGAGTTGGTGCGCGCGCCGGTGGAAATGCTGGAGGCGCATTATCCGTGGCACATCGTGCGCTATGAGCTGATGACCGATTCCGGCGGGGCCGGCACCTATCGCGGCGGGCTCGGGATCAATTGGGAGGCGGTCAACCAGGGCGGCGATGCGATTTTGCTGACCGGCGATTCGGACGGGGACATCACCCGCGGCTATACGGTTCTTGGCGGGAAGTCCCCCGATTTCTTCAACAAGTTGACGCTGACCAATCCGCAGGGCGAGACCCGGCAGGTGCGCGCGCACCGCCAGTCCGTGGCCGGCGCCGGCGACCTGTTGATCCAGCGCACGGCCGGCGGCTGCGGTGTGGGCGATCCGATGCAGCGCGACGTCGCCGCCGTGCTCGATGATGTGCGCAATGAATATGTCTCGCTCGCCCAGGCGAAGGCGGTCTATGGCGTGGTGATCGATCCCGTCACGATGCGGATCGACGCCGCCGCCACGAAGGTTTGTCGCGCCACCCACTGAACGCCACAAGAAAAGAAACCAGGGAGGACACCATGCAACAGGTCGCCAGCAGCGAGCTTGCCCGCGCCTATGACGCTGCCCCCATCAATGCGCGATATTGGCGCAGTTTCGCGCTGTTGGCGGCGACGCAGGCGCTGGATTTTTTCGATTTTTTCATCGTCGGATTCATCGTCGCGGTGCTTGGTCCGTCGTGGCACCTCACCTTCGGGCAGTCCGCGACGATGCTGCTGGGAGCAGGGCTTGGCGCGATGGCCGGGGCGCTGATCTGGGGCGTGTTCGCCGACCGGTGGGGACGGCGGGGGATGATCGTGCTCGGCACCTTCATCTGCGCGGTGTCCTCGGCGGGGCTGGCGATGGTACCAGAGGGAAGCTGGCTGATGTTCGCGATCCTGCGGCTTGGCGTGGGCTTCGGACTTGCCGCATCCGCGACGCCGACCGGCGCGCTGATCGTTGAATACACACCGACACGGCTGCGGACTTTCGCATCGAGCTTCATCGTGGTGGCCAATTCGGTCGGCATTCTGCTTGCCGCCAGCACCGCGGCGGCGCTGCTTGCAGCACTCGGCTGGCGGGGCGTGGCCGCCCTTGGGGTGATGCCGGCGGTGGTTGGCATATTGGTCTGGATTTTCGTTCCTGAGTCGTATCTGTGGCTGATCTCGGCGGGCCGGCACGAGGAGGCGCGGCGCACCGTCGCGCAGGCCATCGGGGTGCCCGCGGAAAGCCTGCCGCTGCCGACAGCGCAGCAGGGGGCCGCGCCGCGCGTGGGCTTTGGCGAGTTGTTCGTCGAGCCACGTCGAGCGCTGTTGATCGGGCTCACCTGGCTGCTCGGCTCCACCGCGTTTTATGGCGTGTATCTGTGGGGGCCGACGATCATCGCGCTTCTGCTCAACATCACGCCGCGCGCCGCGGCGGGATATTTTGTCTATGTCGGCATCGTTGGCGTTGCCGGCAAGGCGTTGTTCTCGATCCTGCCGCAGATGATCGGCCGGCGGCGTTCGGGCGAGATCATGGGCTATGGCGCGGCGGTGGGTCTGCTCGCCGCCGGCTGGTTTCATGCTGAAATGTGGATGGGGGTGCCGGCTTTTTTCATTCTGCTGATGGCGGGGGATCTGTTTTTTGAAGGCGGGCTGGCCAATCTGGCGCCCTATTCGGTGGAGGTGTTCGGGGTGCGCCTGGGCGCGCGCAGCGTGGGGCTGGCGCAGGCGGCGAACGCCGTTGGCAAGATCGCCGGCCCGGTGATCCTGGCGCTGATCGCGGGCACCAGCAATTTCGTCACGCCGCAGGCGACCACCGATTCGATTCTTCCGGCGTTTTTGTTTTTCGCCTTGTGCAGCCTGGGTGTCGGGCTTTGCTTCACGCTGATCCCGATCGAGACGCATGGCCGGCCGCTGGAGATCGAGCCGGGCGCGCACACAGCCAGCCAGGCGGCCGCGCGCGGGCCGGCACGGCCCTGATCAGCCCGCGGGCGAGGTCGGCATGGTCAGGAACGCATTGGCGACGTGCCAGAAGGCGCGGCGCTGGGTGCCAAGGACGATCGAATGGGCGGCACCCGGCACGATGACGAATTGTTTGTCGCCGGTGGGCAGGGCGCGGAAGAAATTCAGCAGGTCCTCGGTTGAGGAGATGCCGTCATACTCGCCCTTGATCAGCAGCACCGGGCAAACCACCTTGGCCGGATCGACCACCGGCAGGTGCGCCGTCATGTCCAGATAGGTGCCGGCGGGAACCGAATCCCCATACACCATCTCGGCTTTGGCGAAGGCGTCCGCCACGGCCGGATCGGTGGTGCCGGGCTTGTCGCGGGTGAAGATGCTGCGCAGCATCGCCGCGTCGCGCGGGCGGCGGTTGTGGGTCTTGTAGTAGTCGAGCTGTTCGGCGCGCCTGGACAAGGTCGGCGAGCCCTGGCCGGTATAGGTGAAGGCTTCAAGGATCAGCCGATCCACCCGGTCCGGATGGGCGGCGGCGAAGGCGCCGGCGCGCAGGGCGCCGGATGATTCGCCCATGTAATGGATTTTTGTCGCCCCGGTCTCACGCGCAACGAGGTCGCTCGCCGCCACCAGATCCGCGACTCCGCTCGCGATGTCGGAATTGCCATCGGTGCGGCTGGAGCGTCCGTAACCTTCGTGGTCCATGCTCCAGACATCGAAACCCAGGCGCGCGAAGGCGTCCATCAGCGAGTAGCCCGCCTGTCCGGGCACCGTGAGGTCGAAGCTCGGCAGCGCCGAGGAGGACGATCCATGCACCACGAACAGGATGGGCCGGCGCGGCTGCCCCGGCGCCGGCGCGCCGAGGCGCTTGCGGTAGATCGCCAGCGAGATTTTGGCGTCGCCACGCTGCTTGGTGGCCATGTAGTCGGCGTGCCAGATTTTCGCTGTCGCCGCGTGCGCGATCGGTCCGGCCGCGAGGCAGGCGATCGCGGCGATGCCGCCACCGGTCAGCACCTGCCGACGTGAGCCGGCCGGAGTAGCGGCGGGAGCGGGCGCAATGGGCGGTGCGGATGGCGGCATGGGCGGGTCCCGGATTTTGCGCGCGCGGCGCGGATGTGGTGGGAAGCTGCGACCGGGCATGGAGGTTGTCAACGTTGGCCCGGGCGGGCGGGCGGGTCAGAGCGGGGTCCAGCGATCGAACACGGCGGCCTGGCCCAGGGACGCGCCGGCGGTGTCGAAGACGTTCCACAAAATGACGTTTTCGATGCGAAAGCGCCGACCGTCCTTGGCGATGCGCACGCCGGCATAATTGTCGATGAAGCCGTTTTCTCTTGCCTGCCTCAACAAAGTTTCGCGCTCCTGGCGCGATGTCGGGGCGGCCGAGAGGCGGGAGGGCAGCGTGGTGAACTCCTGCCAGCCATAGCCGAACAGGGTCTGCGCGGCGCGGTTGGCGTAGCAGAATACCGGGTCCGCCGCGGCGGTGTGGGCGAGCAGCACGAAGGGCGCGTGGTAGAGGCGCGCGGCGAGGGCTGCGGCGTCAAGGCCGGTTCCGGCGGGCAGCAATGGGCGGCCGACCAGGTGGGCGAAGCTGTGCGCGAGGGCCGCGCTGTGGGCGATGACAGTGGGCAGGAGGCAAGGCGCTTGCATCGATTCTCCTTTGCGCCGGGTGGGCGTTGGCACGGGTTGACCGCGGGGCGCGCGGGGGCGAACCTTGGCGCAACCAGTGGGGAGGACACCAGATGTCGCGGATCGATGAGCGCAACCGGCGCATTCTGACAACACATACCGGCAGCCTGCCAAGGCCCGATGATCTGTCGGAGCTGCTGTTCGCGCACATGACCCACCAGCCGCATGACGAGGCGCTGCGGCATCGCCGCACCACCGAGGCGGTGGCGCAGACGGTGCGCCAGCAGAGCGCGCTGGGCATCGACATCGTGAGCGACGGCGAGCAGTCCAAGACCAGCTTTCAGATCTACGCCACCGAGCGGCTGTCGGGGCTGAGCCCGGTCACGCTGTTTTCCTCGATCCGCCGCACGCGCGAGAACATGGCGTTTCCCGGCTTCTACAAGGGCGGCGCGCATTCGGGCGCGCAGCCGCAGAAATTCGCCTGCACCGGGCCGGTGACCTATGTCGGCGCGGAGCTGCTGCGCACCGACCTGCAGAACCTCAAGGCCGCGCTCACCGGGCTCGATCCGGTCGATGTGTTCATGCCCTCGGTCTCGCCGGCGAGCTGCGCGGGGCTGATGATCAATGAGCATTACGCCTCCGACGAGGAGCATCTGTACGCGGTGGCCGAGGCGATGGCGGTGGAATACGAGGCGATCGTCGCCGCCGGGTTTTGCGTGCAGATCGACGATCCGCGCCTGGCGATGCATTACATGCTCACCCCCGAGGACGATGTGGCGAAAACCCGCGCCTGGGCGCGCACGCGCATCGAGGCGCTGAACCACGCGCTGCGCAATATCCCGTCGAACCGGGTGCGGCACCACACCTGCTATGGCATCAACATGGGGCCGCGCGCCTCGGACCTGGAGCTGAAGCATCTCGCCGATCTGATCGTGTCGATCCGCGCCGATTTCTATTCCTTCGAGATGGCCAATCCGCGGCACGAGCACGAGTGGCGCGTGTGGGAAAATGTGAAGCTGCCGGCGGAGAAAATCCTGTTGCCGGGCTGCATCACCCATGCCTCGGTGATCGTCGAGCATCCCGAGCTGGTGGCCGAGCGGATCGTCCGGCTGGCGGGCATCGTCGGGCGCGAGAGGGTGATCGCCAGCTCCGATTGCGGCTTCGCCTCCACGCTCGCCCCCGGCACGCCGCCGGAGATCGAGCCGGAGATCGTGTGGGCGAAGTTCGCGAGCCTGGCCGAGGGCGCGCGGCTGGCGAGCCAACAGCTCTGGTAGGGCCTCGCTACGCTTCTTGCGCGGTGGCCAGGCGGCCGGCGGCGGCGCGGTCGCGCCAGAACAAGCCCAGCACGCAGGAGGTGGCGATCACCACGACGTAGGGGGCGGCGATCAGGGCCAGCACGTCGCGCATCGGCAGATGGGCGGCGAGCAGGAAGCCGGTGATCAGCGGGCCGGCCACCAGTGCCATGCGCCCCAGCCCGGTGGCCCAGCCGACGCCCTTGGCGCGCATGCTGGTCGGGTAGAAGGTGCCGACGATGGCGTTGAGCGAGTTGTGGGTGATGTTGCACATCGTGTAGGCGCCGATCGCCACCGGCACGAAGGCGGCAAGCGGCAGCGCCCCCCAGGCCAGCGCGAGGATGCACAGCATGCCGCACGCGGCGGTGGCCGCGGTGGCGAAGGGGCCGAACCAGTCGAGCGGTCGCGCCACCGCCACCAGCCCGACGATGGCGGCCAGCGCGCCCCACGAATAGGCGCTGGCCGCGCCGCTCTGCGCCAGCCCGGCATCGGTGAGCAGCGTGGTGAACCAGCTGATCAATGTCATGTAGGTGAGCGAATCGGCGAAGTAGCACGCCCAGAGCAAGGGCGTGACGAGCCGCCGCTGCTGCTTGAACAGATCGGCGATGGCGATTTTCTGCGCCTTCGGCACGGCGATGAAAAAGCGCGTGTCGGCGGGGAACTTCCGATCCGGCGCGATGGCGGCGACCATGGCGCGGGTGCGCGCGGAATCCGGCGCGCGCATGGTCAGGAAACGCACCGATTCCGGCAGGGTGAAGGCAAGGATGCAGGCCAGAACAAGGCCCATCGCGCCGGCCAGCACGAAGGGCGTCTGCCAGCCGAAATGCGGCGACAGATGCGCGACCACCTGCGCGCTGGTGAAGCTGCCCAGGCCGTAGCCGACGAAACCCAGGCTGACCAGGGTGGCGCGCATTCGCCGCGGCGCGCATTCGTTCAGCAGCGCGATCACGTTGGGGATCACGCCGCCAATGCCCAATCCGGCCAGGAAGCGCAGCACCACCATGTCATGCACCGAGCCGGCGAACATGATGAGAAAGGCGGGCGTCGAATAGGCCAGCACGCCAGCGATGGCGCCGAGCTTGCGGCCATACATGTCGCCCACGTAGCCGAAGAACAGGCTGCCGACGAGGATGCCGAAATTGCCAGCGCCGAACACCATCCCCATCGCGGCGCGATCGGTGTGCAGGGCGCGGATGATGTCGGGCGCGGCGACGTTGGCGGCGGCGAAATCCGTGCCGTCTACCCACAGGATCAGCACCGCCATCAGCACGATGCGCCATTGCAGGGGGTTGAGCCGGCCGGAATCGACCAGCTCGGCGACATCGACGCGCGGTGCGGTCATTGGGCGGCCTGGCCTGGCAGCAACTCCGCGTGCGCGGGGGAAGCCGGCGCCTTCCAAACCCGCGCCAGCACGACCGAGGCGACCAGCCCGGTGAGCAGCGGCAGGCATGCCACCGCGAAGCTGTTCTGCGCGGCCAGCCCGAACTCCAGCGCCGCACCCACCAGCAGCGGCCCGCTGATGGCGCCGATGCGGCTGATCGCGAAGGACCAGCCCAGCGCCAGCGAGCGTATCGAGGTGGGATAGGCCATGGCGACGATGGCATTGATGCCGAACTGCACGCTCATGATCGAAAATCCGGCGAGAAACACCGTGGCGAACAGCGCGGCATCGAACGTCGCGGTGACGCTGATCAGCAGCACCAGCGGCATCGCCACCGCGAAGGCCCAGGCGATGGCGGTCATATGGCCCTTGTCGATCCGGCGGGACAGGGCGATGCCGCCCAGAGCGCCGCCCACCTGGAAGATCATCGCGAAGGCCGCCGCACTGGAGGCCGGGCGGTGCAGCGTGCTCAGCAGCGTGGGAAGCCAGGTGCTGACAGCATAATACGCCATCACGATGCTGACATTGATGGTCCACATCAGCGGGGTGAGCAGCGCCAGCGTGCCGGCAAAGAGCTGCCGGACCGCGAAGCGCCTGGCCAGTGCCGGCCCGGCGGGGACCGCGGGTGCGGGAAATATCGCGTCGTCGGGGATGGTGGGGTCGAAGCGGCGCACCAGGCGCAGGATGCGCGCGGGCGAGGCGCGGTGCGACACCACAAAGCGCAGCGATTCGGGCAGCGCGATCATGCAGGCGATGGTCATCACCAGCGCGCCGAGGCCGCCGAGCTCGAACAGGATGCGCCAGCCATGGCCGGGCACCAGCCAGGCACCGACCGCGCCGGCCGCCGCGGCACCCGCGGTGATGCCTGTGTACATCACGGTGATCATCGTTGCCCGATAGCGTGTGGGCGCATATTCGGCGGTGAGCGCGATGAGGCACGGGGCGATGCCGCCAAACCCCAGCCCGGCGATGGCGCGGGTGGCCAGAAGCTGCGGCAGATTGGCGGTGAGCACGGCGAGCAAGGTGGTGAGCCCGATCAGCGCGCAGCAGACGACGACGAGGATTTTTCGACCGATCCGATCGGCCAGCAGCCCGCAGAGCGGGGCGCCGATCAGCATGCCGACCAGGCTGGCGCTGAACACCGGCGCCATCACCGCCTTGTTGGTGATGGCCCATTCGCTGAGGATGTGCGGAGCGGCATAGGACAGGGCGAACAGATCAAAGCCATCCAGAAAAATGGTCAGGAAAGCCAAAATCAGCAGCGTGACGCTCAACCGGTTCAGTGACCCTTCATCGATGAGCCGGCCCGTATCAACGATGCGCATGTCGGATTTCCCCCTGCCGTCATTGGTTGCGCGGCGATTGCGTCGGCGGCCGGACAAGGGCCCGCGCCAGATCAGCGGAGTTTTGGCGGGCGCGCAACTGTTTCCTGTTTTTTTGCTATGGCTGAGGCTTCCGCGGCGAGGCGGGCAACCGAAGCTGTCGCACGCTGCGGTAATGGTCGTCGGCAAGCACGCGAAGCGTGGCCATATCGAGACGGAATCGTTGCGCGATCAGATGCAGGAATTCCGGCCGGTGCAGCTGGCGGTCCGCCCGCACGATGAAACATTGTTGTTTGGTATCGAACAGCACCCTCCCCCGCGGCCATTCCTCGTATTCCGACCAAACCGGCGCGGTGGGAATTGCTGCCTTGCGCAGCGCGGCGGCACCGCGGCGCGCGAGGGCTGACCAATGCTGCAAATGCCCGGTGTCCACCGTCAGCATGTCGCCATAGGGTTCGGCATCGGCCAGTGCCACGGTGACGGAGATGATCACGGGCTGGTCTGCATCTTCCACGATCCAGAACGGGCCGACCATGCCGTCGGCGGACGGATTTTTCGCCGTCATCGCCGCACCAGATCGAACAATGCCTGGTGGACCTCCACCATCGCGAGCGTGTCACGCTTGCAATAGGCGAGCAGCGCGGCGCGCGTTTGCACGATTTCATCGGGATCGGAAACAGACCCCGATGCCAGGCGCACAAACGCATCCGAGGCCGCCATGCCGTCGGCGATGCCGGCGAGATCGTCATAGCCGAAACCCGGCGCCAGGGCGGGGGCGACGTTTTTGATCGAGTAGCTGAATTGGAACTCCGGAAGATAGACCGCTTCGCGCACGATCGGCAGCAGGTCCAGGAGCCGTGGGATGATTTTATTGATCTGCTTGCGCAAGTCCGGAAACGCGATGGCGAGCTCGTTCAACCTTGTTTGCTCATAAGCCGAATAGACGATCACCCGCCCGGCGAACTGCCTGAGCGCATCGATCAGCGTGCGGGCGAACTCTGCTTGCGGATCCTTGTCGCCCGCGGCCAGAAATTCCCGGTGATGCAGCTTGCCTTTGGCATCGATCGCATGCAGCGACCATTGGAACGGCAGCGTCTGATACGGCCGGGTTCCGGCGTAAAGCGGGATCGGCGGCATCATCGCCTCGAAATCGAGGAAACATGCCGGCGGCGCGAAGTGGCGCAGCAGCTTCGCCAGATCAGCCGACACGTATGGCCGACCGGTCACGGTCGCCGCGCGGACGGTCTCCTGCTTTGCCGTCAGTCTGAAATCCGCTGGAATTTTCGAGATCGCCTCGATGCCCAACGCCTGCAACTCGCCTGCCTGGCGGGCCGCCAGGCGCGGCAGATTGGTGACCCAGTCAAGCGGCTTGTTCGCCGTGCAGTCAGCGTGGAACTCGCAGCGATGGGGCGTGTTGCAGTGTGAGCCCGGCTCGGCATGCGGCATGGCGCGGGCGGCGAGGTTTTTCCGCATCGCGGCACAGCGCGCCGGCAGGTTCGCCAGAAGTGCTGTCACTTTCCTGGATTCATCGGATCGGGTGAAAAACTTTCGCCACAGAATTTTACCGCCGCCGTGAACATAGCTTTTATTCACATGCAAAATCTCGATCGAGGCCGGCGCGATGCCGGCGCCGTTCAGGACATGCGCGCCCAGTGCGAGCTCGTCGGCATGATGCTCCTTTACCCTCGTGCTGCCTTTCACCTGGCGCATTCCCCAGCGCGCCGCGCGCAGCCGCTCCAGCACGTCGACGCGCACGCGCGCGCCGTCATGTTCGAAGGCGCCGCCGAAAATCGCGGGAATTGCCGGGTCGGCGAGGAGCTGTGCGGTGCGGCGCACCGCGGCCGCATGGTCCGCGTCATCGATCGCCACGCCGCCGGCAAACAGCGTGCGCGCGCCAAGGCCCATCTCGCGCGCCGCGTCTGCGCGCGCGCTGCCTGCCTGGTCGTCCTCAGGGAGCGGCTGATGCACCAGCCGCCAGAGCCGGCGGGAGCATTGCAGCCCGGCCAGATAACGGGATTTGGTCAGATGTTGCGTCGCCATCACGTTTCCCCTGCGATGACCTCCAACATGGCGCCGACCCCACCCGCGGGCAACAGCCCCCGCGCCCGGCGCGCGATCAGCACGACCGATTCTGACGCATCGGCGGCGCATAGGCTGCGCACGGCGCGTGACAAACCCGGCGCGCTGGAGTATATATCGGCAATGATCTGATCCCCTGAAAGAAGTTTCTCGATTGCAGCGTTCTTGCCGACGCCCGGAATCCGTCCGGTCCGTTGGGCAGGTTCTCGCAGTTTGAGGAGCTTCTCATGTTTCAGGTTCAAGCCCCCGTCATCATCGTTGCCTCCACCGAGGCCCGCGCCGCGCTCGGCGTGCAGCTTCGCCCGGCCGGCCTTGCCGCCTGGCGCGAAATCGCGCGTCGCGGCCAGGGACTCGAGATGGCGCATTTCCAGATCGTCCATACCGGCGTGACGCTCGCGGTGAGTTCGCGTGTGCGCGCCAATGGATTCATCGAGATCGCTCTCGGCCTGGGCGACCCGCGCCAGGCCGCGCGGGTGATCCCCGCGGCGGTGCTGCGCCGGGCGGAAGCCCGGGCCGCGTCCACCCACCGGCCCCGCGCCGGGCGGGGCTGATCACGCACGGGGCGCGCCGGCCGCGCCCCGTCCGCTTCTGACGCACATCCGGCGCGTCTTCTTCATTCTGTTTCAGGAGATTTCACCATGGCCATCCAACCCCGGCGCCGCGTCGTGATGCGCCCCGTTGCCGCACACACCGGCCCGCGTTTCGCGCTGCACTGCGCGGCCAACGTGCGCGCGTGCGTTGATCGGCGCACACCCGAGGCCCCGGCGCTCGCGACGTGGCTGGCGAATTATTCCGCCGAATTCGGCCTGGG
>DAHWBL010000068.1 GCA_027323595.1 Acetobacteraceae bacterium
GTGTCATCCGCGTTTCCTCGGCCGTTGTTCGTTGGCCCAGGATAGGCACAACGATCCACCGGCCGCCAGCCGGGCGCGACGGGCGGTGGCGGCCGGCCCAGCCTGGGAAATGGCGCGCCCTGGTGGACTCGAACCACCGACCCACAGCTTAGAAGGCTGTTGCTCTATCCATCTGAGCTAAGGGCGCCCGCGGCCAGGCCGTTTCAGTGGGTCCAGTTCTGGGCCCGGCCGAACTTGAAGTTGTCGGCGTAGAGTTTCGGCTTGATCACCCGTTGTTCGGGTTCCTCGATGTCGAAGGCGATGGCGTTGCGTTCGGCGTAGGCGATCGCCTCGGCGCGGGTGTCGAAGCGCAGGCGGACCTGCTTGCGGGTGCCGGCGCCGCCGCTCCAGCCCATCAGCGGGTCCGGGCGCATCGCCTTGGTGGGGATGAATTCCAGCAGCCAATGCAGGGTGCCGGCGCGACCGGACTGCATCGCGGTCTTGGGTGGCTGAAAGATGCGGGCGCGCGTGTTCATCGAGGTCCTCTGTCCTGCTGGCAATCCCTGGTCGGGGCGGCCGGATTCGAACCGGCGGCCTCGTGTACCCAAAACACGCGCGCTAACCAGACTGCGCCACGCCCCGAACTTGGCCGCCTCGCGGCGGCGCGGCGGACCCTATGGTCCCGGCGGCGCGCCCGCAAGCCCCGATCGCGGCGGGACGTGCGCGCGACTCCACAACATCATTGCATCGACCACCGCCGACTCGCCATCCTGTCTCCCGCCGGACCGGCCCGACTCCGCGTCGCGCCCCGCCGGCCGAACAGGAGGCGTTGCCATGTCGCAGCCAGAGCAAGCCCGCCCCAACACCAACGCCACCCAGGAGGATGCCGGCGCCGGCTCCGCCCTCAGCGTGCAGCTCATCGCCGAGCGCGTGGTGGTGCGCATCCATGGCAGTTCGGGCTGGCGCGCCGCCGAATTGTCGCTGGCGCAGGCCCGGCTCGCCCGCGAGCATCTGGATGAGGCGATCGGCCTGATCGAGTCGGGTGAATCCGTCGCCGCCACGCTCGCCGGCCTGCTCGCCGCCCTCACCCCCGACCAGGACCGACCGACCGGCTGACCTGCCGCGGGCGCCTCTTGCCGGCGGCGCCGCGCGGCGCCAACACTGGCGGCATGGACACCCCAGCCACCGACGCGGACACGCGCGGCGCGCACCGCCGCCCTGGTCGGCCGCGCCAACTCATCACCGCCGCGTGCATGATGGCGCAGTTCATGGCCGCGGTCGAAGGCACCATCGTCGGCGCGGCGATGCCCACCATCGCCGGCGCGCTCGGCGGGTTTGACCTGTTTCCGTGGGTGTTCTCCGCCTACATGCTGGCGCAGGCCGCCGCCACGCCGATCTATGGCAAGCTCGCCGACATCCATGGCCGCCGGCGGGTGTTCTCGCTGGGGACCATCCTGTTCCTGGTCGGCTCGCTGGCCTGCGGGCTGGCATGGGGCATGTTGCCGCTGGTGTTTTTCCGCGCCATCCAGGGCCTGGGCGCGGGCGCGGTGCAGCCGGTGGCCTACACCATCATGGCCGACATCTATGACCCGGCGGACCGGGCGCGCATGCAGGGCTGGCTGTCGGCGGTGTGGGCCAGTTCGGCGATCTTCGGCCCGCTGCTCGGCGCGGCCCTGGTGCAGCATGTGCACTGGTCGTCGGTGTTCTGGATCAACGTGCCGGTGGGCATCGCCGCGATCAGCATTTTGCGGCTGCATCTGCGCGAGAGCGTGGCGGCGCGGGCCCACCGGATCGACTGGGCGGGGGCGGCGTTGCTGATGCTGTCGGTGTGCAGCCTGATGCTGGCGCTGATCCAGGGGCGCACCCTGCCCGGCCCGATGGTGGCGGGGCTGGTGGTGTTCGGGCTGCTGGCCGCCGCGGTGCTGGCCTGGCATGAGCTGCGCACGCCCGAGCCGATCCTGCCGTTCGTGCTGTGGCGCCACCGGGTGCTGGCGGTGGGCAATGCCGCGACGCTGGTGATCGGCATGTTCATCATGATCAACATCGTGTTCGTGCCCACCTTCATCCAGGGCGGCATGGGACGCAGCATCACCATCGCGGGGATCGCCATCGGCCTGTCCTCGATCGGCTGGACCTCGGCGGCGATCCTGTCCGGGCGGCTGATGCTGCGCACCTCCTATCGCTTCACCGCGCTGGTCGGCGGCGGCACCGCCATCGTCGCCGTGCTCGCCCTCACCCAGTTGCGCATCGACAGCTGGGTCGGCTGGGCGATCGTGGGCAATTTCGTGGTGGGCGCGGCGATGGGCTTCGCCAACACCACCTTCTCGATCTCGGTGCAGACGGCGGTGGACTGGAACCTGCGCGGGGCGGTCACCGCGGCCAACATGTTCATGCGCACGATGGGCCAGGCGCTCGGCGCGGGGGTGTTCGGCGCGGTGCTGACCGGCTGGGTCGCAGCCGTTGGGCCGAACGCCGCCGATGAGGTGAACCAGTTGCTGGAACCGGGCGGGCGGGCGCGCATGGGCAGCGCCGAGATCGCCCGCCTCGCCGAGGCGATCGGCGGGGGCATGCACGACATCTATCGGCTGGCATTGCTGCTCGCCTGCTGCGTGCTGGCGCTGGCCTGGGCGATCCCGGCACGGCTCAGCCCGATCCGCGCGGCGGGCCCGGCCGTGCCCGCCGAGGCGGACTGAACCGGCCCGCCAAGGCGACCTTAGAGCGGTTTCACCCTGACCGTCATCAACATCGACTCTGTGAAACCGCTCCAGCCATATGACGAGCGAGCAACTTTATCGCCCAGACCGATTCCGGTCTGCGCGATGTTGCTCTAACCGAGCTGTCAGATCGGCAGCAGCTCGCGCGCTTCCAGCACCGCCACATCGAGCAGCCGGTCGATCACCTCGGGCTCCTGCGCGCCGGCGATGGCGTGTCGGCCGGCGATGACGAAGCACGGCACGCCGTTGATGCCGAGCCGGTGGGCACGCAGATTTTCCGCGTGCACGCTTTCCAGATCGGCCTCGGAACGCAAGAACTCGCGCGCGGCGACCGTGTCGAGGCCGGCGGCGCCGGCGATGGCGATCAGCGTGGCCTCGTCGCCGATCTCCAGCCCCTCGGCGAAATGCGCGCTGAACAGCATCTCCACCAGTTCGGCGGCCTGGCCCAGCCGCGTTGCCCAGCCGACCAGCCGGTGCGCGTCCACGCTGCTGGGCGTGCGGCGGATGCGGTCGAAGCGAAACGTCACCGCCTCGTTGCGGCCGATTTCGGTGATCGAGGCATAGAGCCGCCGCGCGCGCTCCTCGCCGCCATATTTGCGCAGCACGTAATCGGCGCGCGACAGCCCGCCGCGCGGCATGTCCGGATTGAGCAGAAACGGCCGCCAGGCCAGCAGCGTGCGGATGTCGGAGCGGCGACGCAGCGCGCGCAGCAGCCGGCGCACCCCCAGATAGCACCACGGACAGACGAGGTCGTAGACGACCTCGATCTCCAGCGTGATCGGACCGGTGCGCGGCCCTGGGGGGGTCAGCATGTTCACGAACGCCAGTATGATCCAGCGTGGCCGTGCCATACAAGCCATGTCAGAAGAGGGGGCAGTGTCAGAAGATGGGAGAGATATCCATGCGCCTTGAAATGTTCGACCTCGCCGCCGCCGACCCGGCCGTGCGCTTCAGCCCCTATTGCTGGCGGGTGCGCATGGCCTGCGCCCTCAAGGGCATCGAGCTGCACACCCTGCCCTGTCGCTTCACCGAGGCGGCGCGCCTGCCCGGCGGCCACCGCACGGTGCCGACGCAGACCCATCCCGGCGGGGCGATGTCGGAGAGCTTCGACATCGCGCTGTGGCTGGAGCGCCAGTTCCCCGACAGCACGCCGCTGCTCGGCGACGACCAGGCGGTGGCGCATCTGCGGCTGATCGCGGCCTGGACGGAAAGCCAGGTCAGCGCCGCGCTGGTGCGCAACGTGGCGCTGGACATCTGGTCCGCGCTCGACCCCGCCGACCAGCCCTATTTCCGCGCCAGCCGCGAGCAGCGCTTCGGCGCCAGCCTTGAAGCCGTGCAGGACGGGCGCGAGGGCCGGATCGATGCCATCCGCACCGCGCTGCAACCGGCCCGCATGGCGCTGCGCCGGGGCCCGTATCTGGGCGGCGAGCGCCCCGGCTTCGCCGACTGTCTGCTGTTCGGCCCGTTCATGTGGGTGCGCGCGATCAGCCGGTTCGAGCCGCTGGACGATACCGACCCGGTGGCCGAGTGGCGCGAGCGCATGCTCGACGCGGCCGGCGGGTTTGCCCGCCAGGCGCCGCGCGCGTTCGCATAGCGAGCAAAATATATGTGATTCGCCCGCCTGTGGTGCGTCCGCGCCTGGCGGAGTAAGAGCGCGCTCGAATAGCCGGCCGAATCTTGGGGGGATGGATGTCGCTGACCGAAGCAACCGCGGAGCTCGAGGCGCCGCTCACCCTGCGCCAGGGCGTGTCGCTGGCCGCCACCGTGGCGGTGCCGGTGCTGGTCTGGTTCGCCCCGCTGGGGCTGGCCGCGCCGACCCAGCATGGGCTGGCGATCATGTTCTTCATGCTCACCGCCTGGATCACCGAATCGCTGGATTATTCGGTGGCCGGGCTGATCGGATGCTTTCTTTACTGGGCGCTGCATGTGGTGCGCTTCAACGTCGCGTTTTCCGGCTTTGTGGACACCACCGCCTGGTTCATTTTCGGCGCCATCCTGATCGGCCAGATCGCCACCAAATCCACCATCGCGCGGCGCATCGCCAATGTGGTGATGCTGCGGATCGGCACGTCCTATTCGCGGCTGCTGCTCGGGCTCATCGTCACTGATTTTCTGCTCACCTTCATCGTTCCGTCCGGCATCTCGCGGCTGGTGATCATGGCCGCCATCGCGCTTGGCCTGGTCGAGACGTTCGAGCTGCAGAAAGGCAGCAACATCGCCCGCGGCATGTTTCTGGTGCTCACCTATACCGCCGTGTTCTTCGACAAATTCATCCTCGCCGGCGCCGCCTCGATCACCGCGCGCGGGCTGATGGAAAAAGCCGGCGTGAGCATTTCCTACAGCCAGTGGTTCGCCGCCTTCGCCCCGCTCGACATCATCACCGTCATTGCCTGCTGGCTGCTGACGCTGTGGATGTTTCCGCCCGAGCGCGCCGACCTCGCCGGCGGGCGGGTGTATCTGGAACGCCAGCGCGCGACGCTGGGCAGATGGAGCCGCATCGACAGCCGCGCGGCCCTGCTGCTCGGCGCGGCGTTGCTGCTGTGGGTCACCGATTTCCTGCACGGCATTCCCGCCCCGGTGGTGGGCCTGGGCGTCGCGCTGGTGGCGTTGCTGCCGCGGATCGGGGTGCTGACGATCGAGGACGTGCGCCGGACCAACCTGATGCCGTTCTTTTTCGTCGCCGCCGCGGTCAGCATGGGCACGGTGCTGACCGACACCAAGGGGCTCGACATCATCGCATCGCTGGTGTTCGGCTGGATGCTGCCGCTGATGCACGACAGTTTCATTTCCACCACGGTGCTGTACTGGTTCGCCTTTCTCTATCATTTCTTCCTGGCGAGCGAGATTCCGATGATGACCACATCGATCCCGCCGCTGATGAATTTCGCCTCCAGCCACGGGCTGTCGCCGATCGTGCTCGGCCTCACCTGGGCGTTCGCCGCGGGGGGCAAATTGTTCGCCTATCAGTCCGCGGTGACGATGATCGGCTATTCGTACGGATATTTCAGCGCCTGGGACATGGTGAAGCTCGGCTTCGTGCTCACCGTGCTGGAGTGGCTGCTGCTGCTGCTGGTGGTGCCGTTCTACTGGCCGCTGATCGGCATCGGCTGATGCAGCGGCCGTGCGCGCGTTACAATCCTGTTGCCAAAAGTGAACTTCGGGTTAAGATTGTCCACCGCGCGGAAGGACCCGCCCGATGAACGGGCACCGCCGCGCGCCAAACGGAAACGGCCACGCCAACCATCATGCAAGCGACCACGGACGAGACCATGGAATCGACGACAGGATCGGGTGCGACGCAAGCGGGGACGGGAATGACCAAATGCGCGCTGGCGTTCCGTCGCGGATTGCTGCTCGGGCTGTTCATCACCGCGGCCCTCGCGGCGATGGGGCTGTGGGCGGCCAATGTCGTGCAGGCGCACGCGCACCATGGACCACCGAGCGAACAGGCGCGCACCGCCGGCTGAGTTCGCGCGCATGAGCCCGCCCGGCCTGCCGTTGCAGACCTCGCCGTTCTGGGATTTCTCGCTGACGCTGTATCGCCGTGCCGCGGTGCGCGCCGCCTGCCTCGCGATCCAGGACGAGGCCGGGGCGGACGTCAACATCGCGCTGTTCGTGCTGTGGCAGGCCAGCCGCGGCCACGCGCTCGACGCCGCCGAGGTCGCCGCGCTCGACGCGCTGGTGGCGCCGTGGCGGTCCGAGGTGGTGGTG
>DAHWBL010000071.1 GCA_027323595.1 Acetobacteraceae bacterium
AGGCTGCCGGCGGCGACATTGCGCACCACCACCTCCAGCGGGATGATCTCCACCTCGCGGATCAGTTGCTCGCGCATGTTCAGCCGACGGATGAAATGCGTCGGCACCCCGATCTCGGCCAGCCGCAGCATCAGATACTCGCTGATGCGGTTGTTCAGGACCCCCTTGCCGGTGATCGTGCCCTTCTTCTGGGCGTTGAACGCGGTGGCATCATCCTTGAAATACTGCACCAGGGTGCCCGGTTCGGGCCCCTCGAACAGGATCTTGGCCTTGCCTTCATATAATTGCCGACGGCGCGCCATGGGCGACCTCACTCCTCTGCACGCGGCCCTATAGCAGCCAACATCCCCGGGCGGGAGGGGCGCGTGACGCGCATCTTCCCATGACGGAATGCATCGAGCCCGGCGCGCAGGCGCGGACCCGCCACCACGCCATGGCGCAGCAGCAGGTCGATCAGCACCAGATTGACGTTGAATTTGAACGCGTCCCCGGCCGCCACCGTCTCCGCCACCCGGCCGATCGGCCATAATTCGAAGCCGGCGGCCTCGCCATCGGCGGCAACCGGGGTGAAGCCCTCCGGCAGCAGCAGATCGTAGCAATGCAGCCGGTCCCGCCGCAGCCCCTCGGGCCGGTCCATCCGGTAATCGATCACCCCCACCGCCACCGCCGGCGCCACCAGCTCCGCCGGCAGCCCCGCCTCCTCCGCTGCTTCCTTGACCAGGGTCTGGCCCGCGGTCATGCCGCTGGCGATGCCGCCGGCCACCAGATGATCGAGCTTGCCGGGGTCGAGCGGCCGGTCGGCGCCACGGCGCGCAACCCAGACATGCAGACCATCACCACGGCGCACCAGCCCGTTCATGTGCACCCCCTCGCCGAGCAGCCCGAATCCGGGCAAGGCGCCGCGATCGATGCTGGCCAGCACCGCCCCGCCGGGCAGGGCGCGCACATCGAACGCCTCGCCGCGCCAGCCCAGCAGATGCTGTTCGGCCAACGCCTCGGCGATGGCGGGCAATCGCGCCGGCGCATCGAGCCAGTCCACGCCCGCACCCACCTCCACCCCGAGCCCGACGAGCGCGGGCACCAGCGCCGGATCGACCCAGCCCACCGGCTGGTCGCGCAAAAAGAACGCGAGCCGCCCCGCCCCGGCCACGGCGGGCCGGCAAAATTCGATGTGGCGCATCAATCCGGGCTCATGCCGATCGGCCGTCACCGTCCCACCTTTCCACACAAGCGCCCCTGCCATGCCACCGCCCGCGCGACGGCGGCATTAACATCGCGGCCCGACCATGCCATGTGGCACCCATGCTCCACCAGTCAAACGACGATCCCCTGGTCGTCACCTCCCCCCGCTCGGCCATCGCCACCATCACCGACCTGCTGCCGCATCTGTGGCCGGCCGATGCGCCCTGGGTGAAGCTGCGCGTCGTCACCGCCATCGTGTTCATGCTGATCGCCAAGGGCGCCACGGTGCTGGTGCCGATCGCCTATTCGCGCGCGGTGGACGCGCTGGCGCCGACCCATGGCGGCATGCTGGTGCTGCCGCTCGCGCTGATCCTTGGCTACGGGCTGCTGAGGGTCACCAGCTCGGGCTTCGCGGAAATGCGCGACGCGGTGTTCGCCAAGGTGCAGCAGCACATCGTCCGGCGGGTGGCGCTGCGCACCTTCGAGCATCTGCACACGCTGTCGCTGCGCTTTCACCTCGATCGCCAGACCGGCGGGGTCGCCCGCGCGCTGGATCGCGGCACCACCGCCATCGAGACCGCGCTGCGCCTGTCGGTGTTCAACCTGGTGCCCACGCTGATCGAGATCGGCCTGGTCACCGCGGTGATCTGGCGCCTGTTCGACTGGCGCTACGCGGCGCTGACCCTGGTCGCGATGGTGGCCTATGTCGGCTTCACCATGGCCTTCACCAACTGGCGCGTGCGCTTTCGCCGCACCATGAACAGCGTGGATGCCGAGGCCCAGGCGAAGGCGGTGGACAGCCTGCTGAACTATGAAACCGTCAAATATTTCGGTAACGAGAAACACGAGGCCGCCCGCTATGACGAGGCGCTGTCGCGCTATGAGCGCGCCGCCGTCAAAAGCCAGGTCACCCTGAATTTCCTCAATCTGGGTCAGGCCGCGATCATCGCCGTCACCCTGACCATCATCATGCTGATGGCGGCCAACGGCGTGCGCGACGGCTCGATGACGGTCGGCCGCTTCGTGCTGGTCAACACCTACCTGATCCAGCTCTACCAGCCGCTCAACCTGCTCGGCTTCGTCTATCGCGAGATCAAGCAGGCGCTGGTGGACATGGAACAGATGTTCCGCCTGCAATCGATCGCCCAGGAAGTCGCCGACCGCCCCGGCGCGCGGGTGCTGCCCGCCCACCCCGAGGATGCGGGCGCGGCGTCGATCGCTTTCCACGACGTGCATTTCGGCTACAACGCGGACCGCGCGATCCTCAAGGGCGTGTCGTTCGCGGTCGCCCCCGGCCACACGCTGGCCATCGTTGGCTCCACCGGCGCCGGCAAATCCACCATCAGCCGGCTGATCTTCCGCTTCTATGAAACCACCGCCGGCGCGGTGGTGGTGGACGGCACCGACGTGCGCGACCTCACCCAGGACAGCCTGCGCGCCGCCATCGGCGTGGTGCCGCAGGACACCGTGCTGTTCAACGACACAGTGCTCTACAACATCGCCTATGGCCGCCCCGGCGCCAGCCAGGCCGACATCGAACATGCCGCCCGGCTCGCGCAGATCCATGATTTCGTGGTCTCCCTGCCGGACGGCTACGCCACCCGTGTCGGCGAACGCGGCCTGAAACTTTCCGGCGGCGAGAAGCAGCGCGTGGCGATCGCGCGCACCATCCTCAAAAATCCCCGCCTTCTCATCCTGGATGAGGCCACCTCGGCGCTCGACACCCGCACCGAGCTTGAAATCCAGGCGGCGCTGCGCGCGGTGGCCGCGGACCGCACCACGCTGGTGATCGCCCACCGCCTGTCCACCGTGGTCGATGCCGACGAGATCCTCGTGCTCGATGACGGCCGCGTCGCCGAACGCGGCCGTCATCTCGACCTGCTCGCCGAAAACGGGCTTTATGCGCGCATGTGGGCGCTGCAGGCCGAACAGGAATCGCTGCCGGCCGGCGAGGCGCTGGCGATCAGTTGAACGAGGAGCGAAAAATGTCTGATGCCGACGACAACGACGACGAAATGCCCCCCGACCTCGACCAGGTCGGCGAGATCGTCGATCGGCTGATCGAACATCTGATCAACGAGGACATCGACCCGCTGATCATCGGCTCCGGCCTGCTGTCGGGCGCGCTCGGCGTTCTGGCGCATGAGCTGGACGACGCCACCATGCTGAAAGTCCTGGAAAACGCCGCCAACTCGGTGCGCTCCGGCGAATTCGAGGAACTCCGCCAGCAACGCGCGGCCGAGGAGGCCGAGGACGAGGAGAAGCATTAGAGCAACATCGCGCAGACCGAAATCGGTCTGGGCGATAAAGTTGCTCGCCCATCATCAGACCAACATCGCGCGGACCGGAATCGGTCTGGGCGATAAAGTTGCTCGCTCATCTTATGCCTGAAGCGCTTTCACAGCGTCGATGCCGATGACGGTCAAGGCAAACCGCTCTCGACCGAGGACGACGCATCACTCGTTCAGCGACGCACCAAGCCGGTCGAGCAGAAAGCCGGTGCCATGTTCGCGTGCGCCCGCGTCGTCATAGCCATCCAGAAAGGCGCCTTGCTCGGTCACCATCAGCGTCGTGCCGCCAGCCTCGCTCCTGAGCTGCATGGTCGCCAACGAGACCGAAATCTTCTTGTCGTCCAGATGCATGACATAGCCATAGACCAGCCGCTCGGGCGCGACGACGTCGTGATAGATGGCGTCGAAACTGGACACCATGCCGCTCTTCCACCGCCCCCGCATCACCTCGCGTCCGCCCTCGCGCACATCCATCGATCGCTCGATCAGCTCAAGTTCGCCGGGCGGGGGGCCGAACCATTTCTGCTTGGCCGCCTCGTCGGTCAGCGCCTTCCACACCCTGTCGATCGGCGCATCATAATGGCGTTCGAGATGGAAGCTCGCATGCACCACCGACCGGACCAGCGTGCCCACCGCGCCCGACATGCGCAGCACCTCCTGCCCCAGCTTGTCGAGCGTCGTGCGCCAGCCCTCCGAAGCGCCGGCGACCATCGGCGCGGCCATCGCCGGGTCGTCAAAGCTGTAGGTCTGCACGACATCCATCAGCGAGCCGCCCACACTCTGGGTGAACGTCACCTCCGTGTAGGCGGCAAACAGCCGACGGCCCTGCTGGTCGGTGACGTGCATGTCGATCACGAGACGACGATGTGGCGTGACCTCCACGAAGCTGCCCCGCATCCAGTGCCTCTCTCCGGACGGCGAGAGCATGCACACATCGAACACGCCGCCGACCCGCATCTGCACGTTCGCCTCGGCGACGCTGTAGGTCTGCGGGCTGAACCAGGCCTTCACATGCTCGGCCGTGCTCCACGCCTTGAAAACCGTTTCGCAGCGGGCATGAAATTTCCGCGATATCCGCAGCGGCGGCGGTTGTATGGGCGCCACTTCGCTTTCTTCATCAGTCGACCGGGCCATTCGCGTCTCCTCCAGGTTCCAGGGTTTTCAGATAGTCGCCGAGGCGATCCAGGCGCGCTTCCCACTCCTGCCGCCGCGCGTTGATCCAGTGCTCCGCCAGGCTGAGGGCCTCGGGCCGGATCGCGCATGTCCGCACCCGGCCGAGCTTGTGCGAGCGCACCAGCCCCGCCGCCTCCAGCACCCCCAGATGCTGCATGACCGACGGCAGCGACATCGGCAGCGGCCGCGCCAGCTCGCTCACCGGCGCCGGCCCGCGGCTCAGCCGCTCGACCATCGCCCGCCGGGCCGGGTCTGCCAGCGCGTGGAACAGCACATCGAGGCCGGGCGATTGGTTAAGCATATACCTAACTATCAACCCGCGCATGGTTTGGCAATCCCTCGCGTGCTTCCCCGCGCCAAGG
>DAHWBL010000072.1 GCA_027323595.1 Acetobacteraceae bacterium
CCACCGAGCACGCCGCCACCGGCAAACAGAACAACCAGGATCAGCAACGGTCCGAACAAGGCCGGCCAATGGGTGGTGAACGCGCCGATCATCGATGCCGCCAGCAGATAGGCCGCGGCACCCAGCAGCGGGCCGAGCAAGGTGGCGATGCCGCCCAGCACCACCATCGCCACCAGTTCGCCGGATTGAATCCATGACGCATCCGCCGGCGAGGCGAAATATTGAAACTCCGCCCGCAGCGCGCCGGCCAGCCCGGCGATGGCCCCGGCAATGACAAATGCCGCCAGCCGTACCGAAAACGCATCGATCCCGAGGGCGGCGAGCCGCCCGGAATTCTGCCGCGCCCCTTGCAGCACCATGCCGAACCGCGCGCCCACCAGCCGGCGTGCGAGCACGAAGCAGACCGCCAGAACCAGCAGCACCAGGTAGAAAAATCGCGTGTCATTGGCGAGATCGATGCCAAGAAGTCCCGCCCGTCCGGCGAGCGGCTGGCCGTCGTCGCCGCCCATCTGCTGCCAGCCGACCAGGCCGTAATAGATCATCTGCGCGAAGGCCAGCGTGATCATGATGAAGCCAACTCCGGCGACCCGCAAAGCCACCAGCCCGATCAGCAGGGCGGCGACCCCTGCCAGCACGACGGCCGCGGCCGCCACCGCCAGCATGTCGGCGCCGCCACCGAAGGAGACGTCGGACACCGCGGCGACATAGGCGCCGATGCCAACAAACGCGGCGTGACCGAAGCTCACCATTCCGCCATAGCCAAGGATCAGATCAAGGCTCAGCGCGGCGAGGCCCATGATCATGATCTGGGTTGCTTGCAGCACGATGAATGGCTGGCCCAGCAACGTCGCGACCGGAGGGATCGCCGCCAAAACCGCGAACACCGCCCCGCTCACGGCAAGCCTGCTGGACGATGCGCCGGTCACGGCATGCTTGTGCGAAGATGCGCCGCTCACGGCGCGGGCATGACGCAGTCGTCCACATGGGTGTCGGCGTGGTCGGTGAAGATCGTTGTCTGGGTCTGCTGGATCAGCGTGCCGTCGGATTTCACCACTTTCAGAAGATAGAAATTCTGCACCGGAAAATTGTTGCGGTTGATGCGAAAGCCCGGGCCGCGCACCGAGGCGAAATGCACGGTCTGCATCGCATGGATCAGCGCCGGACGATCATGCGGGTCAGCGCCTGAGCGGATCGCCGCATCCAGCAGCATCAGCCCGTCATAGGCCTGGGCGGCGAAGCTCGACGGCAATTCATGGTGGCGCGCGACGAAGCGGGCGACGAAATCGCGGTTGGCCGGATAGGGCAGATCCGGATTATAGGCCGCGGTCTGGAACGTGCCGATCGCCGCGTCGCCGATCGCCGGCAGATTGGTCGGGTCGATGGTGGAGGCGGAATAGAACGGCACATCGCCCATCAGCCCGGATTGCGCCAACTGGTTGACGAAATTGGTCGCCAGATTGCCGGGATAGAAGGCGAAGATCGCCGCCGGATGGGCCGCGCGCGCCTGAGTGATCTCGGCCGAGTAATCCTGCGCGGTGAACGGTGTGTAGGTCTCGGCGAGGATCGGGCGTTTGAAATAATTCTTGAATCCGGCGAGCGCATCCTTGCCGCCCTGGAAATTCGCGGAAAAAAGATACGCGTTGGCGATCCCCTTGGTTTGCAGATATTCGCCCATCGCCTCGCTGGGCAGGTTGTTGTCCCAGGAGCTGGAAAAGAAATATGGCGAACAGCCTTTGCCCGCCAGCATCGATGGCCCCGACACCGGGCCGATCATCACCACCTTGCTGCGCGCGGCCAGCGCTGCCACCGGCACCACCACCACCGTCGTCGCCACGCCATAGATGACATCGACCTTGTCCTGCACGATCATCTTGCGTGCCACCGCGATGCCGGTGTCGGGCTTGCCCTCGTCATCCTGTTTGACGATGGCGGTGTCGATCCCGCCGATCCGCCCGCCGAGCTGGTCGAGCGCGACCTCGAACCCTTGATCGACCGCGCTGCCAAGAACGGCGACCGGGCCGGAGAAGCTGGAGATGAAGCCCAGCCGCAGCTCCTTGCCGTCGGCGGCCGCCGGGGGCGCCAGAAGCGCGCAAAGCAGCATCGTCAGCACACTCTGTCGGATGACACTCTGTCGCATGGTTCCTCCTCGCCCCGTTGTTGATCGCCCCGTTCTTGATCGCCCTGTTGTTGATCGCTGGGGCTTGTGATGGTGGGCCAGGCTATTCGCGCGTGGCGTGCCCCATGATCCCCTCGCCGTCGCGCAGCCGCACGCCATGCACCAGCGGATAGGCCGGCCAGTGCTTTGGTGTGGCGCGCGCATATTGCGGCGGCACGAAGCCCTGCGCGCCCAACGCGGCCGCGGCGTGCCAGCCCCAGCGCGGATCATCGAGAAACCCGCGCCCGATACAGGCGATATCGGCACGCCCCTCGGCGATGAGCGCCTCGGCCTGGGCCGGGGTGATGATCATGCCGACGGCCATGGTGGTGATGCCGCAATCGTGCCTGATGCGTTCGGCGAACTCCACCATGTAGCCTGGCCCGACCGGGGGCAGTTTCATGCCAGGCGCGATGTTGCCTGCTGATGGCGTGACATAATCGATGCCGATCTCGCGCAGCGCCTGCGCCAGCATGACCGCGTCATCGAGCGTGATGCCGCCCTCGTTCCAATCCTGGCCGGTGATGCGCATGCCCATCGGCTTGTGCTCGGGCCAGGCCTGTCGCATCGCGCGTGCCACCGCCAGGGGAAACTGCATCCGCGCCTCGGCGCTGCCGCCATGGCGGTCGGTGCGCAGATTGGTCAGCGGCGACAGGAATTCATGCAGCAGATAGCCATGCGCGGCGTGAATCTCGATCATGTCGAAACCGCACCGATGCGCCCGGCGGGTGCTCGCGACGAACTGGTCCAGCACCCGCGCGAGCCCGGCCTCGTCGAGCGCGACCGGCATCGGCCAGCCATCCGCGTAGGGCTGCGCCGATGGACCCTCCACCTGCCAGCCGCCTTCCTCGGGCGGCAGCACATTGCCGCGCGCGAGCTCCCAGGTTCGCCGTGTCGAGGCCTTGCGGCCGGCGTGGCACAGCTGGATGCCGATCTTTGTGTCACAGAAGGTTCGTGTGTCGGCCAGCAGCTTTGTCAATGCGGCTTCGTTCGCGTCGCTGTACAGGCCCAGGCACCCGGCGGTGATGCGCCCGATGTCGCTCACCCCGGTCGCCTCCATGATCACCAGCGACGCGCCGGACACCGCGAGCCCGCCCAGATGCATCCAGTGCCAGGGCTGGGCGGTGCCATCGACCGCGCTGAACTGGCACAGCGGCGACACCACGATGCGGTTGGGCAACCGCATGTCGCGCAGGTCGATGGGGCGGAACAGATGCGGGATTTCTGGCTGCGTCATGATGGGCTCCGGCGGTGCGTGCGTGCCTATTCTGCCTTCAGACCCATCAGATTGGCCAGCAGGTTGCGCTGGATCTGCGAGGTGCCGGCGGCGATGGTGGCGGCCCGGCTGTCGCGAAAATGGCGCTGCATGTCGAACTCCATGTTGTAGCCGTAGCCGCCCAGAATCTGCATGCCCTGGCTGGCGAGTTTGACATAGGTTTCCGAGGTGAACAGCTTCGCCATGGTGATCTCGCGCAGCGCGTCCTGGCCCGATGACACCATCCAGGCGGCCCGCCACATCAGGCTGCGGCCGGCCTCCAGCTCGGTCTGTATGTCGGCCAGCATGTGCCCGATCGCCTGGTTGGCGCCGATCGGCCGGCCGAACTGCTTGCGATCCTTCGCGTATTGCACGGCAAGATCGATCACCGACTGCGCCGCGCCGACATTGCCGGCCGACGACACCGCGCGCTCCATTTGCAGGCCCGCCAGCACGCACTCCCACCCCTTGTTGAACCCGCCGATCAGCCGGTCGGCCGGCACGCGCACATTGTCGAAGATCAACTGGAAGGTGCCGGTCGAGCGGCGGCCGAGCATGTCGAGCTTGCGCAGCGTCAGCCCCGGCGTGTCGTTGTCCACCAGCAGCAGCGACATGCCCTTGCGGATGTTCTGCGACGGGTCGGTGCGCACATAGACATTGATGACATTGTTCGGCGCGCCGGCGGTGGATGCCCAGATTTTTTCGCCGTTGATGACGAAATCATCGCCATCGCGCACCGCGGTCGTGCGCATGGCGCCGATGTCGGAGCCGGCGTCGGGTTCGGACATGGAGATCGAGAATTTGATCTCGCCACGGATCAGCCGCGGCAGCCAATATCGCTTCTGTTCCTCGGTCGCTTTGCGCAGGACGTTCAGCCCGCAGAACACGTTGCCCGAATAGGCCATCACCAGATCGGCGCTGACCCGCGCGATTTCCTCGGCAGCGATGACGACGTCGATCAGATTGCCGCCGAGCCCGCCATATTCCTCGGGGAACGGCAGGGCGAACAACCCGGCCTCGACCCATTTTTGGAAGAGGTCCTCGGGATAGCTGCGCTCGGCATCGAGGCGGCGGACATATTCGGGCGGCGCGTGCCGGCGCATCAGCGTGCGCACGCTGTCGCGCAGCATGGTCTGTTCCTCGGTCAGCGAAAAATCCATCCGCGCGCCTCCCTGCTCTCGACTTGTTCTATGTCAGGAGGCATGATGTTCCCGCCCGCGCCCGCCGGTCAAGTGGGGAACCATCCAGACAGAGACCCGCCCATCGATGCCCCGATCACCGCGCCGCCTCTACATGATCAAGCAGCTCGAACGCGCGAGCTACCAACTGCTCGACGAGGCGCTGCGCCGCCACGGCCTCACCCCCAGCCAGTACATGGTTCTCAGCCTGTCGCACGGGCGCGGCGAGGCGCGGTCCTCCGCCGAACTCGCCCGCCGGGCGCGCATGTCCGCCCAGGCGATGAACGAACTGATCGCGGCGCTCGAAGCGAAAAATCTCATCCAGCGCGCCGAGGACCCCGAGCATCGACGCATCCTGCGGGTGCGCCTCACCCGCCAGGGTGCCGGTGTGCTGCGGCTGTGCGAGGCGGAGGTCGATGCCATCGAGGAGAATTTCTTCGCCGCCCTCAGCCCCGGCGAGAACGCGCTGCTGCGCGAGCTTCTGGGCAAAATCCTGCACCCCATGCCCGCCGACCAGGCGGCGGCGGATTGACGGGCCGGATGATCACAATATAAGGTTTCCTGATACAAATTCTTGATGTCCGGGAGAACACGCCATGCGCAGCAAGCATCCAAAACTTCAGACGCCGGAGGACACCACCGCCGCCACCGCCGCGCTCGCGCAGCAGGACGTGCTGGTGCATGTCGATGAGGAGGGCATCGCCTGGCTCACCCTCAATCGTCCGACCAAGCGCAACGCGATCAATCCGGGCATCGTCTTTGAGATGAACGAGGCGCTCGACGCGCTGGAGATGGATGAGCGCGCCAAGGCGGTGGTGATCACCGGCGCCGGCGATGCGTTTTCCGCTGGCCAGGACCTCAAGGAATATTTCCGCGAGCCCGACGCCGGCCACCCGATGCTGCGCGAGCGGATGCACCGCGCCAACGCCGCCTGGCAATGGCGCCGGCTGATGTTCTATCCGAAGCCGACCATCGCGATGGTCAATGGCTGGTGCTTCGGCGGCGCCTTTCAGGTGCTGCTCGGCTGCGATCTGGCGGTGGCGGCCACCGACGCGCAGTTCGGCCTGTCGGAGATCAACTGGGGCATCATCCCGGCCGGCATCGTCACCAAATCGGTCGCCATGGCGCTCTCGCAGCGCGCCGCGCTGTACTACATCATGACCGGCGAGAATTTCGATGGTGCCCGCGCCGTGCAGATCGGGCTGGTCAACATCGCCGTGCCACGCGAGCAACTCGAAAACCGCACCCGCCAGCTCGCGCGCACGCTGATCGAGCGCAATCCGGTGGTGCTGCGCTCCGCCAAGACCGCCTATCATCATTGCCGCGACATGGGCTGGGAGGCGGCCTATGATTATCTGGCGGCGAAGTCCGACCAGAACATGGTGCGCGATCCCGAGCAGGGCGGGGCCACCGGCATGCGCCAGTTTCTCGACGACAAATCCTTCCGCCCTGGGCTGGGCGCCTACAAGCGGCCTGGGTAATTCCAAATCCCGCGGACGGTGGCGCGTTCGCGGGTCGGGGCATGTGGCAGGCGCATGGGGTGGGGCGGGGTTGCCGCCCTGTCGGGGCTGCTCTAGAGCAGGCTGCTTTTCGACCGGCAGGGCATCCTGCTTCAGCGCATTGTTTGAACGGGCGCGTCGGATCCGCGTGTGGCCTTGACGTTGGCCATCACGCGCTGGCGCGCCGAAAAACCCCAAGAGGAACTTGTCATGGCCACCGAACTGACTTTTTCGATCATCAAGCCGGACGCGACGCGGCGCAATCTCACCGGGCGGATCAACGCGGTGATCGAGGCGGCCGGGCTGCGCATCGTGGCGCAGAAGCGCATCCACATGACCCAGGCGCAGGCCGAGCAGTTTTACGGCGTGCATCGCGAGCGGCCGTTTTTCGCCGGCCTGGTGGCGTTCATGACCTCCGGCCCGGTGGTGGTGCAGGTGCTGCAGGGCGAGGGCGCGGTGGGCCGCTATCGCGAGGTGATGGGTGCGACCAACCCGAAGAACGCCGCCCCTGGCACCATTCGCGCCGAGTTCGCCGAGGACATCGAGGCCAATTCCGCGCATGGCTCGGACAGTGTGGAGAACGCGGCCGTCGAGATCGCGTATTTCTTCGCTGGCTGCGAGATCGTTGGCTGACAAGGGCAACATCATCCGGACCGGGAACGGTCCGGATGATAAAGTTGCCCGCTCGAATAAAGCTGAATCTTGGGCGCGGCGGGGGTACCGCCGCGCCGTCTTTCTACAGCAGGAAAACCGCCATCCCGACCAGGATCAGCACCACCAGCACGGTGCCGTACAGCGTCATGTTGGTGAAGAAATGATGGGTTTTCTCGCGGTCGGCGAGGAAGGCTTCCGGGGTGAGCGGGGGCTGGGCCATCTGCGTGATCCTGT
>DAHWBL010000077.1 GCA_027323595.1 Acetobacteraceae bacterium
GTGTCATAGGTCGCATCGACCTTGCCGGATGCCTTGGCGTTGTCGTTGGGCGGCACCTCGGCGGCGGCGGTCAGGGTTGTGGTGTAATGCAGCGTCTCAGCGTTGGCCGCCGCCAGCGGAACCGCGAACAGCAGCGCGGCGAGGCTGGTGATGGCCATGGTGGGGTGAGCGAGGCGTGCGAGCATGTTGGTCTCCTGCTTGGTTATTATTGGCACGGTGGTTGTACTCATCGCGTTCAGGCCGATGAAATCCCCCTTTGGCCGGGCGGATGTCTCCGGCTGGCCCGCATATGGGGGCGAGAGCGCATTGTGCATCATCACGGGCTCGTGATGATTTTGTCACAGGCGCCCACCGGTCTGGCGCGCACCGGTTTTAGCCGCGCCGATGCGCCGCCTATTCGGCTGCCTGGGCGAGCATCGGCGGGCCGTCGGTGCCCAGCGGGACCGGGGCCGCCACCGCGCGCGGATTGGCGTGTTCGGCGTCGATCAGGGCGGCGAGCAGGCGGCGGGCATGCAGCGGGGCGGCGTCCACCCGCACCGCGATGCCGGGCAGGGCGGTGTGCGGATGGGCGCAGACATTGCGCTGCTGGGCTTCGAGCATCGCGCGGTCCTCGTTGAAGGTGGCGTCCACCGCGAGGTTGGAGCGCGCGGTGAGGTCGGCGTCGCCAAGCCCGGCGTTGCGGCACATCGACCAGAAATAATGGGTGGACAGCTCGGTTTCGGGGGTCAGCAGATGCAGCACGCGCAGCATCACCGCCTGCGTGCGCGGCGTGCCGACGGGATACACGCCAACGTCGGTCATGTTGATGCCTGGCGGCAGATAGACCGCGGATTGCCAGCGGTCGATCTGTTCCACCTTGCCGTGATGGGCGAGCAGCATGGCGAAGAACGGCGGCGGCGCGATCGCGGGCATTTCGCGATGCGCGCGCACCAGCCTGCCATGTTCGGTCGTCGCGGTGACCGGATATTGCGCGATCGACTGGTCGTGGCCGTTGCCGATGGTGTTGCCGTGGATATAGGTCTCGTGGCTGAGATCGAGCAGATTGTCGGTGACCAGCTTGTAGTTGGCGGCGAAATGCAGATAGCCGGTGCCGGTGGTCCAGCCGGGGTCCTCGGTCCAGTGCAGGTCGGGCAACAGCGCCGGGTCGGCGAGGTCGGCCTCGCCGAGCCAGATCCAGACCATGCCGAAACGCTCGATGGTGGGATAGGTGTGCACCCGCGCGGCCGCCGGGATCACCTCCTGGCCGGGGATTTTCACGCAGGCGCCATCGGGGCCGAAGCACAGACCGTGATAGCCGCATTCGATGGTGTCGCCGCGCCGCTGGCCGAGCGACAGCGGCACCAGCCGGTGCGGGCACATGTCGTGCATCGCAACGATCGCGCCGGTGGAAGCGCGGTACAGCAGAATTTCCTCGCCGCAGAGCCGGCGCGGCAGTGGTGCCTCGGCCAGTTCGTCGCCAAACGCGGCGACCTGCCAGCAATTGCGCAGAAAGGACATGCACGCTCCTCCGTTGCCGGCGCGTCGGGCGGCGCCGTTGGCGGCCAGTCTGCTCCCGCCGGTGGCCGCGAGGAAAGAGGCTTGTGCGAGGAAAACTCAGCCGCGCAGGCGGGTGACGCTGACGCTGCCCGCGGCGAGCGCGATCGCGGCGGTGGTCCACATCGCCAGGCGCGGTGCCTGCTCGGGGGCGGCGGAGAACAGCACCGCCGCGCAGGCCGCGCCGAGCGACATGCCGAGCAGCCGGCAGGTGGCCAGCATGCCCGAGGCGGCGCCGCTGCGCTCGGGTGGGCCGGCGGTCATCAAGGTGCGGTTGTTGGGGGTCTGAAAGAAGCCGAAACCAAGGCCGCACAGCGCCATGCGCCAGACGATGTCGAGGGTTCCCGCGCCGACCGGCAGCAGCGCGAGGGCGGCGGCACCCATGGCCAGCACCAGCAGCCCCGCACTGGCCAGGATGCCGGCCGGATAGCGGTCCGACAGCCGCCCGGTGAGCTGCGCGCCGGCGACGATGCCCAGCGGCCAGGGGGTGATCAGCAGCCCGACGGCGGCGTCCGACGCGGCGGTGATGGTCTGCAGGAAAAACGGCAGCCCGACGAAGGCCATCAGGGCGGCGGCATAGGACATCACCGCGGTGAGGCTGGACAGGCCGAACAGGCGGATGGCGAGCAGATCGATCGGCAGCAGAGGGCGGGCGCGATGGCGCTCGCGCAGGATCAGCGCGATCAGCGCCGCCGCCCCGACCGCCACCTCGGCCAGCGCGCGCGGTCGGCTGGCGGCCAGGCCCAGCCCGTCCACCCCGATGACGATGAGACCGAGCGCGAGCGCGTTCAGCACCGCCGCGATCGGGTCCGGACGGGGGCCGGAGCGGGCGGTGGCGGGCAGCGCGCGCAGCCCCACGAAGAGGGCGGCGATGCCGGTGGGCACGTTGACCGCGAACAGCCATGGCCATTGCGCGAGCGACAGGATCAGTGCGGCGACCGCCGGGCCCGCCGCCATCGAGGACGCCACCATGGTCGCATAGAGCCCGAGCCCGCGGCCGAGGCGCTCGCGCGGGTAGATGAAGCGCACCAGCGCCAGCGC
>DAHWBL010000104.1 GCA_027323595.1 Acetobacteraceae bacterium
GGCGCGATCGGCGAGGCGGGCCAGTGTGCGCGCCAGCGCCGGGTCCGCCCGGCCGGCCGGGCGGGCGGCCGGCACCGCGGCGCGGGCGGCGAGCAGCTCCAGGCCCGCGTCGTGCAATTCATCGGCCATCAGCAGCGCGGCGAGCACCAGCAGCTTGGCCTCGCCGGCCTGCGCGCCGGCCAGCGCCTTGACGCTTTCGACCCGCTTTTCCACCTCGCCCGACATCGCGCGCAGATGCTCCTCCTGGCCGTCCTCGCAGCCGATGGTGTAGGCAAAGCCGTTGATGCGGACTGTTACCTGGGCCATTGCACATCCTGTCGATTGGGGCGGGGGGCGGCGGTCATGCGCCGGGTCCGCCAGCGGCTTCCAGCACCCGACGCAGTTGGGCGATCAGCCCATCGAGCCGGGTGGCGACCTCAGTCAGCACCGGCGGCGGCGTGGCGGGGTCATCGGGGCTGGCACCCGCGCCGGCGCCGAGCCGGTAGGTGGCAAAGGCGATCCGCTCCAGCGCGGCTTCCAGCCGGGCGGCAGCTTGCACCGGGTCTTCGGCCTGAGCCATGGTCTTCCTCTCGCGATCGCTGCTGACTCAAGACGGGGGATGTTTGAACGTCAAGGGCTTATCGCCCGGTGCGCCGGGATTCGTCGTGATCGTCCATGCGCTGGCGCAGGCCCAGGCCGCGATCGCGGCGGCCCGCGCGGCCGGCCAGGGGCTGATTCTGCTGTCCTCGGTGGCGGCCGGCAGCCAGGCCGGCGCGGCCTGGTGGCGCGCGCTCATCGCGCAAAGCGGGCACCAGGGCGAGGACACCCTCGATTGCGGCACCGACGGCGCGGCCGCCCTGGAGGCGCTGCGGCTGGGGCAGCGCCTGCTGGTGATCGAGGGTCCGTTCGCGGCGAGCCTGGCGGACATGGCCGCCGGGCTTGGCGCGGCGGTGGTGGGCCGGCCGGCGGGGCTTGATCTGTCGCTGCCGGGCGCGCAGCGCGCGCTCGCGCATTATTTCGGCCCCGCGCCAGGGCCCTGCCAGTGACAGCGCGCGCCGCGTCGGCTAATCGGCGGGCCATAGCGGCGGTTTGCGCGCGCACGCCCACAGCAGGATTTTGGGAGAGTCCATCGATGTCCATCACCCCGACCGTCAAAGCCATCCTCGGCCACTACGAGAGCGACAATCCCGGCACCAAGGCCAATCTGGCGCGGATGCTGATGCAGGGGCGCCTGGGCGGCACCGGCAAGCTGGTGATCCTGCCGGTCGATCAGGGCTTCGAGCACGGTCCGGCGCGCAGCTTCGCCCCCAACCCGGCGGCCTATGACCCGCATTACCATTTCGCGCTGGCGATCGAGGCCGGGCTCAACGCCTACGCCGCGCCGCTGGGCATGATCGAGGCCGGGGCAGCCACCTTCGCCGGGCAGATCCCCACCATCCTGAAGGTGAACAGCTCCAACAGCCTCGCGGTGACCAAGGACCAGGCGGTGACCGGCACGGTGGCCGACGCGCTGCGGCTGGGCTGTTCGGCGATCGGCTTCACCATCTATCCGGGCAGCGAATACGCCTTCGACCAGATGGAGGAGCTGCGCGAGCTGGCCGAGGAAGCCAAGGCCGCCGGGCTCGCGGTCGTGACCTGGAGCTACCCGCGCGGACCCGAGCTGGACAAGGCGGCCGAAACAGCGGTGGACATCTGCGCCTACGCCGCCCACATGGCCGCCCTGCTTGGCGCGCACATCATCAAGGTGAAGCCGCCGACCAACCATATCGGGCTCGCCGCGGCGAAAAAAAGCTACGAGGGGATCGACATCTCGACGCTGCCCAAGCGGATTTCGCACGTCGTGCAAAGCTGCTTCGCCGGCAAGCGCATCGTGGTGTTCTCCGGCGGCGAGGCGAAGGGGCTGGACGGGCTCTATGAGGAAGTGCGCGGCCTGTATCAGGGCGGCGCCAACGGCAGCATCATCGGGCGCAACACCTTCCAGCGTCCGAAGGCCGAGGCGTTGGCGATGCTCGACAACATCATCAACATCTATCTCGGCAAGTTCTGAGCCGATGGCCGCGGGTGATTGCGAACTTTACCTGATCACGCCCGCGATGTTCGAGCCGGCCGCGTTCGCCGACCGGCTGGCCGGCGCGCTCGACGCCGGCCCGGTGGCGGCGGTGCAGCTACGCCTGAAGGACGCGGATGACGATGCATGGTCACGCGCCATCGACGCGCTGCGTCCGGTGGCGCAAAGCCGCGGCGTCGCGTTCCTGCTGAACGACCGCGCCGATCTGGTGCGCGGATCGGGCAGCGACGGGGTGCATGTCGGCCAGACCGACATGGCCGCCCGCGAGGCGCGTAAGCTGATCGGACCGGACCTGACGCTCGGCGTGACCTGCCACGCGAGCCGCGATCTGGCGATGGCGGCCGGCGAGGACGGCGCGGACTACGTCGCCTTCGGCGCGTTTTTCCCGACCGACACGAAGGCCGCAGCGACGCAGGCCGATGTCGAGCTGTTGCAGTGGTGGTCGGAGCTGATGGAACTGCCCTGCGTCGCGATCGGCGGCATCACCGCGGACAATTGCGCGCCGCTGGTGCGCGCGGGGGCGAATTTCCTCGCGGTGATCGGCGCGGTCTGGAATTTCCCGCACGGCGAGGCGGCCGGCGTGAAGGCGATGCAGGATGCGATGGCCCGCGCGTGAGCGACGCACCGGGTGCGCCACCGACCGCCATCTATGTCGATGCGGATGCCTGTCCGGTGCGCGAGGAAATCTATCGCGTCGCCGCCCGCCACGGCCTCGGCGTGTTCGTGGTCTCCAACGGTTCGCGCCCGATCCGCCCGCCCGGGTTGCCCCACGTGCGGATGGTGGTGGTCGGCCAGGGTGCCGATGTGGCCGATGACTGGATCGCCGAGCGCGTCACCGCCACGGACCTGTGCGTGACCGCCGACATCCCGCTGGCCGCGCGCTGCCTGGCCAAAGGCGCGCGCGCCCTGTCGCATACCGGCAGGCTCTGGACCGAGGACAATATTGGCAACGCGCTCGCCGGCCGCGAGATGGCGCGCCACCTGCGCGAGATGGGGCTGGGGGGCGGTGGCCCGCCGCCGCTGACCAAGGCGGATCGCTCGCGCTTTCTCGATGCGCTGGAAACCACCGTGCAGGCGGCCCTGCGCGCGGCGGTCCGGGGCGCGCACCAGCCTCGGCGGCTATAACATCGACATCTGCGGTGCCGTCGTGGCGGCCTCCGGCGTGGGGTGGCCCGCCTCGGGCAGCGTAGCGGCGCCGCAGGCCCGCAGATAGGCGGCGACGTCGTTCAACTGCGCCGGATCGCGCGTGCCGTCGCGACCGTCGCCCTCGGGCACCCAGATCACCGTCGCGTAGCGCGCGCGGGTCAGCAGCACGCGGTAGCTGTTGTGCCGATACGCCACATCGTCGGGTTTGCGCACCTGTTGCCACCTTGTGCCGGCGAAGCGGCGCGGCAGCCAGCCCGAGGGCGCGCGCAGAAAATCACCGCCCCAGCACAGGCCGACATAATCAAGCTCCAGCCCCTGACAGGAAAATTCAGTGGCGACCTGTTCCAGCGCGTCGGCCGCCCGCACATCCTGCGGCCAGCGATCGAGAAACCAGTGCGCCACCGCGCCCGCGTCCATATGCGGCAATTCCGCCCCCAACCCTTCGGCGCGCAGCCGTGCCGCCCCCGAACTGCCCACCAGCCCGCAGCGCCGATTTCCCCGCGCGGCGGCGCGCAACCAGGTTCGCATCTGCGCCAGCGACCTGGTGACAAAGAAGGGCAGGGCGCCTTCGTGCGTGGCGTGGGCGGCGATGCTGCGGGCCGCGACGTCATCGGCGCGCAACACCGCCTCCACCCAGTCGGTGGCGCGCTGGCTGATGATCGAGCGGGTCGGCACGGTCAGATGCAACGCCGGATCGACGTTCAGGCCCGGAAGTTCCAGACGCTGTCGCGGTTCGGGCGCATCGCGCGCGCCCGGCGAGGCGAAAACAATCCATTCCGGCCGCGTGTTCAACGCCGCGCCCCATTCGGCCAATCCACCCTCGCCGGTGTGAATCTCCTGCCCGTTGCCGATCAGGCAGATCATCGCCACCGGCTCGGGGTGACGCGCCATGATGTCGAGCAGATAGGCCGGCTCGGATTGCAAAAGACGCAGCGGCTTCCTGGCGGTCTTGCGGCCGGCGTGGTCCTGGCTCCAGCAGCGCTGCGCCTCATCCACCACCACGATCGTTTCGCTCGGATATTCGGTCGGGTTCTCGAGGTAATGGGTCCGAAACGATGGCAGTTGCTGGATCGTTTGCTGCACCGGCCGATGCGCGGCGCGCTTTGATTTTTCCGGCTCCCGCGCGATGTCGCGCGCCAGCGCTTCGCGGAACACATGCACCAGTGTCGGGTTGCCGGTCAGAAAACTGCCGCCGCGGGCGAAGGCCACATCGAGCCCGCACAATGTCTTGCCCGCGCCGGGAATGCCGGTGACGAACACGATCACCCGCCGTGCTCCGTCGCGATGGCGCTCGATCGCGGCGTTGATCGCGGCAACCGTTGCGGTCAAATTCCGCGCGTCGGCGCGCGCCGAGCGAATCTCCTCCACGCCGTGCCGCGCATACATCGTGCGCGCCGCATCAACGATCGGCGGCACCGGCCGATACGGCGCCTGTTCCCATCCATCGACATCGAGCCTGCCGGCGGCGGGGGTGAGATGCAGCAGCGCCACCAAAGTCGCGCCAAGCTCGGCGCTCGCCGCCGCGACGACCTCGCTGGTGTGCCCGCCGAACAGCATCGGCAGGGTTTTGGGGTGTGATTTGATCCTGTTCGCCACAAGGATCGGCACGATCGGCACGGCGCGGCTGCCAGCATGGAAATCGCGCAGATCAAGCCCGTAATCCTCCACCTGGCGGTAATCCTCCAGGCTGACGCCATCCTTGTCCTTGAACTCGATCACAAAGATCGCGCGCGGATGCAGCAGCACCGCATCGATGCGATGACCAAGCCGGATCATCGAAAATTCGAGCACCACACGCCAGCTTTGCACGTCGGCCAGCGACGCCAGTGCCGCGCGCAACGCCGAAATCTCCGCCCGCCACGACATCAGTTGCTCGTGCCGCGATTCAAGGCCGGCGCTGGACTGCCTGAGATTGAGGTGCTGGAGCACCGCCTCGGCGGAGGTGGCGAGGAAGGTTGCGGCGCTGCCCGACCAAAATGCTGTCATGCGTCCCGCGTTGTTCCCCGGCCGCCAGGTCTCCACATCGTCGCGGTGTGGTCAATCCCCCAACGCCGCCGCGCGCGGTTCGGGCCGCGAAGAATCCCTTCCGTCCGAAACGTTTTGCGTCAATGATCCTCCCCAGGGGCAGCAGACCCCACGGAGGAGAGACGATGCTCAAGACCATCCTGCTTGCCGGGCTTGTCCTGGCCACCCCGGCGTTCGCCGCCGAGCCGATCCGCATCGGCATCCTCACCGACATGTCGGGCGTGTACCAGACCTCCGGCGGCAAGGGCTCGGTCATCGCGGCCCAGATGGCCGCCGAGCTGTTCGCCAACAAGATCGGCGATCGCCCGATCGAGATTCTCGCCGCCGATCATCAGAACAAGCCCGATGTCGGTTCGGCCATCGCGCGGCAATGGATCGATGTCGATCATGTCGATGTGGTCGCCGACATGCCGAATTCCGCGATCGCGCTGGCGATGATGGATTTCGCGCTCCAGCGCAACAAGATCGTGCTCGCCACCGCCTCGGGCGCCTCGGAGGTCAGCGGCTCGCACTGCAACGAGGTCACCCTGCAATGGACCTTCGACAGCCACCAGATGGCCGCCGCCACGGTTCGCCCGGTGATCGAGCGCGGCGGCACCAGCTGGTTCCACGTCATGCCCAACTACGTGTTCGGCGACGCGGTGCTGCGCGACGTGTCCGCCCAGGTCACCAAGAACGGCGGCATCAATGTCGGCAACACCCGCCCGCCGCTCGATGCCACGGATTTCTCCGCCTTCCTGCTCGCCGCCCAGGGCTCTGGCGCCAAGGTGCTCTCGCTGGGCACCGCCAACACCGCCACGCAGACCGCGGTCAAGCAGGCCGCCGAATTCGGTCTCACCCGCAGCATGATGATCGCCGCGGTGTCGCTGCTGGATGCGGATGTGAAGGCGCTGGGCCTTGCCACCGCGCAGGGAATTCTCACCGCGCACGCCTTCGTGCCCGATCGCACGCCCGAGGTCGCCGCCTGGTCGGCCGAGTTCAAGCGCCGGCACGGCGCGCTGCCCTCCTTCACCCAGGCCGGCACGTTTTCGGCGATCCGCCATTATCTGCAGGCGGTGAAGGACAGCGGCACCACCGACACCGCCACCGTGCTGGCCAAAATGAAGGCGACCCCGGTGAACGACATCTTCGCCACCAACGGCCACATCCGCGAGGACGGGGTGATGGTGCATGACTGGTATCTGCGCCAGGTGAAGACGCCGGCGGAATCCACCGGCCCCGACGATCTGCTGAAGCTGCTGGCGGTGATCCCGGGCGCGCAGATCGTCCGGCCGCTGTCCGAAAGCCAGTGCCGGCTGGTCACCCACAAGACCTGAGCGTTTACCTCGCCTGAACCACCCCGCGTCATTCTGGCCGCCGGACCAGGATGGTGCGCGATGGAGCAGGGACTGATCAACGGGCGCTGGCGGGTGGATGCCGCCCGCCGCCTCGCGCGTGCCGGCGGCGGGCTGCCAGCCTTCGCCGCCGCCGACATCACCGACCCCGCGCGCGCCGTGATCGCGGTCCAGATCGCCCGCCGCGCGCCGCCGCGCGCCGCCGCCATCGAGCGGCTGATGGCCGCTCCCGCGCTCGCATCCGTGCTCGGCCCGCTCGACATCGGTACCGCACCCGGCCCGGATGGCGCGCAGGCCGGCTTCGTCATCTGTCCCGCCCCACCCGGCCCCGACCTCGCCGCCGAGCTGCGCGCCTGGCCGGAACCGAAGCTGATCGAGCGGGTGCTCAAGCCGCTCGCCCTCGCGCTCGACACGCTGCGCAGCCTGGGCGTCACCCACCGGGCGATCCGCCTCGACAACGTGTTCGCCGCGGCCGACGGCCCGGCGGTGCTGGGGTGCGCCTGGGCGGAGCCGCCGGGCCTGCGGCAGACGGCATTGTTCGAACCGCCGGGCAGCGCGGTCTGCGCGCCCATCGCGCGCGGTGAGGGGCGCGGCGCGGACGATGTGTATGCGCTGGGTGTGCTGCTGATCGTGCTGGCGCTCGGGCGCGATCCGTTCGCCGCGATGAGCGAGGATGACATCCTGCGCCGCAAGCTCGCGCTGGGCAGCCACGCCGCCCTCACCGACGGCCAGCGCCTGTCGCCGGCCCTGCTCGAACTGACCCGCGGCATGCTGGCCGAGGACCCCGAGCACCGGCCGCCGCCGGCGCTGCTGCGCGACCCGATCGCCGCGCGCGCACGCCGCGTCGCCACCCGCCCGCCACGCCGCGCGCACGCCCCGATCGTGCTGGGCAACGTCCAGATCTGGCACACCGGCGAACTGGCCCTCGCCTGCGCCGCCAATCCGGCCGAGGCGATCGCGCGGCTGCGCGGCGGTGAGATCGACAGTTGGCTGCGCCGCGCGCTCGGTGATTCCGCGCTCGCCGTCCGGCTCGACGAGGCGACCGCTCTGCGCCGCGAGGACCGCAATGCCGAGGCCGGCATCGCCGACGCGCTGCTTTTGATGCAGGCCGTCGCGGTGCTCGATCCGCTGGCGCCGATGTGCTGGCGTGGCCTGCTGCTGTGGCCGGACGCGATCGGCGCCATGCTCGCCGCGGGCAGCCATGACGAGGCGCTGGCCGATCTGCTGATGCAGGAGGCGGCGGGCGCCTGGGCCGGCGCGCGTCCCGGCCAGGGCGATGCGGTGATGCTGCGCATCGAAGGCCGCCAGCATCGCGCCATCCTGCGCGCCGGCGACCAGGCGCTGGCGATGCGCCGCCTGGCCTACAGCCTGAATCCGCTGCTGCCCTGCGCGTCGGAGCTGGTGCACCCGCACTGGGTCGCCACCGTGACGGAGCTGCTGCCGGCGCTCGAACAGCGCGCCGCCCGTGCCGCGCCGCCGCCGCCGCCCGACGACCGCGAACTGCTCGGCTTTCTCGCCGCGCGGCTCGACCTTGGTGCCGACGACACCGCCCGGCTCGAAGCCTCGGGCGCCGCCGCGCCGGCGATGGGGCTGCTGCTGCTCGGGCTGCTCGGCCGCGCGCAGGATCGCGCCCACCTTGCCGCGATGCCCGCGCTCGCCGGCTGGCTCGCGCGCCTCGCCGCCCCCCAGGTCAACCAATGGCCCAATCTGCGCCGCCGCGCCCAGGCGGAATCGATGCTGCCCGACCTCATCCGGCAGGGCCGCCTCACCGGGCTGGCCAAGCTGCTCGACAACCCCGACGACACCGCCCGTGACTCCGCCCAACTGCCCCGCGTGCGCCGCGCCGTGCGCCAGATCGACGACGAGATCGCCAGCCTGCGCGCCGGCCGGCCGGCGCGCGCGCGCCGGGCCGGGCAGCTCGGCCGCAACACCGCCGCGGCACTGGGGGTCGCGGCACTCGCCGTATCGGTCGCGGCCGCGCTCTGGTGATGAAGAAGCAACTGCTCTGGCTGGCCGCCGGCCTGCTGCTCGGCGTCGCCCCATCGGTGCTGCTGCTGCTGGCCGGCCTGCTGCTTCCCGCGCTGCTCGCCAGGGCGGTGGACCGCGCCGCCGGTCGCCCACCCGGAGCGGCGCCGATGCTGTTCGCCATCGCCGGGTCGGTGGCGCCGGCGATCGCCTTTCTGCACACCGGCCCCGGCCTTGGTCCGGCCGAGGCGGTGCTGGGCGACATCGCCCTGAGCGGTCCCTGTTGGCTGGGCACCGGGCTGGGCTGGTCGCTCGATCAGTTGCTGCCCGGGCTGGTCGGGCTGCTGCTCGAAGGACAGGCGCGCGCGCGGGTCGTCGCGCTGCTGCGCCTGCGCGGGCGCCACCTCAAATCATGGGACATCGAGGCGCCAGGCAAATGACAAAAAAAACGGCCGACCTGATCCAGGCCGGCCGTTTCGTCGCATCGAACCCGGTCGTCGGGCCGTCGATCAGGCGGGCAGGGCTGCCGCCGGCGCGCTCGACAGGCGCCGCTCGGCGACCTGGGTCTTCATCGCCTTCTGCAGCTTCTCGAAGCCACGCACCTCGATCTGGCGCACCCGCTCGCGCGAGATGTTGTATTGCTGCGACAGCTCCTCGAGCGTGGTCGGGTTGTCCTTCAGCCGGCGCTCGATCAGGATGTGGCGTTCGCGCTCGTTGAGGGTCTTGAGCGCGTTGGCCAGCAGCGCCTTGCGCCCGCTCATCTCCTCGCGTTCGGCCAGCTCGCTTTCCTGCGACTCGCTTTCATCCACCAGCCAATCCTGCCACTCGCCCTCGCTGTCGGCGCGGACCGGCGCATTGAGGCTGTGGTCGGGCGCGGCGAGGCGACGGTTCATGTTCACCACGTCCACCTCGGGCACGCCCAGCACCCGCGCGATCTCCTCGACCTGCTCCTTCTGCATGTCGCCGTCATCGATCGCCTGCATCTGGCCCTTCAGCCGGCGCAGATTGAAGAACAGCTTCTTCTGCGCGGCGGTGGTGCCCATTTTCACCAGCGACCAGCTATGCAGGATATATTCCTGGATCGCGGCGCGGATCCACCACATCGCGTAGGTCGCGAGGCGGAAGCCGCGATCGGGATCGAAGCGGCGCACCGCCTGCATCATCCCGACATTGCCCTCGCTGATCAGCTCGCCCAGCGGCAGCCCGTAGCCGCGATAGCCCATCGCGATCTTGGCGACGAGGCGCAGATGCGAGGTCACCAGCTTGTGCGCCGATGCGGTGTCGGCCTGGTCGCGCCAGGCGAGCGACAGCCGCAGCTCCTCTTCCTGCGTCAGCATCGGAAACTTGCGGATTTCCTGCAAATAGCGGGACAGGTTCCCCTCAGGTGCGATGTTCATCATGGCAGACGCCATAGAAATCTCCTTCGACCGAAACACGCCTCAGCCACCCCGAAGGCATGGCACGGCGCCGATTCCGGCTCGTTCTGGGTGGGGCGCGAAACAGACCATCAAGTCCCGAAGGCAGGTCCCGCTCGCGCAGGCGACACCGTCTCCGGACGGCCAAACCATCGCGGCACGCCCGCCGCGACAGACCCGCGCTTCATAGCCGGGTTGCCGGCGGTTGTCAAGAAATACCCGACTTCACGAGTCGGCATTTACCTCCAGCGCCGCCACCAGTCCGGCCATGTCCGGCGGCATCGCGGTCTCGAAGCGAAGCGGCTGCCCGGTCGCCGGGTGGGCGAAGCCAAGCAGCCACGCATGCAGTGCCTGCCTCGGAAAATCCATCAGCACCTGGCGCGCCGGCTCGGCCAGCCGCCGCGCCGCCGCCGGCAGCCGGCGCAGATAGACGGGGTCGCCGACCAGCGGATGGCCGATATGGGCCAGGTGCACGCGAATTTGATGAGTCCGCCCGGTCGCCAGCCGGCATTCCAGCAGGCTCGCCGCAAGCGCCCAATGACGCTCGGTGCGATAGCGGGTCAGCGCCGCCTTGCCGTGATGGCCGACCACCGCCATGCGGGTGCGCTCACGCGGGTCCCGCCCGATCGGCGCCTCGATCTCGCCACTGGCCGGCGAGGGCAGGCCCCAGCACAGCGCCAGATAGGCGCGCTCGATGTCGCGCGCGGCGAATCGCGCCGACAAGGTGGTGAGCGCCGCCTCGGTCTTGGCCACCACCATCACCCCCGAGGTGTCCTTGTCCAGCCGATGCACGATCCCCGGCCGCTTTTCGCCGCCGATCCCTGGCAGGCTGTCGCCGCAATGGGCGAGCAGGGCGTTCACCAGCGTGCCGTCCTGGTTGCCCGGAGCCGGATGCACCACCAGCCCGGCCGGCTTGTCGAGCACGATCAGATGCGCATCCTCGAACAGGATGCTGAGCTCCATGCGCTGGGCGGCCGGGCGGGCCGGCGTCGGGGGCGGCGGCTCCAGCCGATACAGCGCCCCGGCGCGCACCGAAGCCGCCGGCTGGCCGACCACCTGGCCGTCGCACAGCGCCCGACGCTGCTCGATCAGCGCCTTCACCCGCGCCCGCGACAGGCCGGAGATCTCGGCCAGAAACCGGTCCACCCGTCCGCCCGCCGCCTCGGCGCCCGCCACCTGCTCGACGGTGCCCGCCTCGCTCTCTGGATCAGTGATCATGTCGGTGTGCATATAGTATTTGTGGCAGGGCAGGGATGGCGCGCATGGGTGGGTTGAAACTGGCGGTCGGGGTGATGAGCGTGCTGATCATCGTCGGCGTCGCGGTCATCGGTGTCACCATCACGCGGCGGCTGGCCGGCGTGCCCGGGCCGATCGCCGCGCCGGTGCAGCTCGACGAACCGGCCGGCACCCGCATCGTGGGCATCGCGGCCCTGCCGGACCGGATCGCGGTGCAGTTGCAGGGCGGCGGGCCCGACCGGGTGCGCCTGTTCGACGCCAAGACCCTGCGCCCGGTTGGCGAACTCAGGCTCGCTGACTGAACACCGCCAACGGGGCCCGCGTCCGCCCAAACCTGGGGTCAGTCACCCAGCAGCCCCTCGCGGCGCAAACTCACCCAGGCGCCGTTGCCGATGATCACATGGTCGTGCAGCGTCACCGACAGGGCGCGCGCCGCCTGCGCCACCTCGCGGGTCATGGCGATGTCGTCCGCCGAGGGGGTGGGGTCGCCGCTGGGGTGGTTGTGCACCATGATCAGCGCGCTGGCATGCAGCTCGATCGCCCGGCGCACCACCTCGCGCGGATAGACCGGGGTTTGGTTCACCGTGCCGATGCCCTGTTTTTCGTCGGCGAGCAGGCGGTTGCGGCTGTCCAGATACAGCACCCGGAAATGCTCCACCCGCTCGCGCGCCAGCATGGTGGTCAGATACTCCATCAGCCGGTCCCAGTTGGCCAGCAGCGGCCGATCCTGCACCTCGGCGCGCGCCAGACGCTGGGCGGCGACCAGCACGGTGCGCAGCGCCGCCACCGCGGCCGGGCCCATGCCCTTGATCGCCTGCAGGTCCGCCGGCGGCGCGGTGATCACGTTGGCATAGCTGCCGAACCGTGCGATCAGCAGCCGGGCGATCTGCTTGGTGTCCTTGCGCGGCAACGCCAGGAACAGCACCAGCTCCAGCACCTCATGATCGGCGACCGCTTCGGGCCCCGCGGCCAGCAGCCGCGCGCGCACCCGCTCGCGATGCCCCTCCGCGCCTGGCGGTGCCGAAACGACGCTGGCCTCGCCGGCCGGCCCGGGGGAGAACAGCCCGCCCGCGTCCGACAGGCCCGAGCCGCGGCCAGGAGTGGATTTGCGCATGCGGCGAGCCTGCCACCAAATCCGTCGGCCAGGGAAGACCACCAACGCGCCGGCGTGGCTGGAGCCAAAGATAGCGCTCTTGCAAACATTGACATACCTTAATTATATTCATTGCAATCTGCTTCGCATGCGTAATCAACGGGGGTTTCAATGCGCGCGTTTCTTCTGGCCGGGGTCACCGCCATCACGCTGTCATCGGCGGCGCACGCCACCATCTACAGCTTCGATGGCGCAATTCAGACCGATCTCATCGCCAGTTCCGGCTATTATGACATCACCGCCACCGGCGCGACCGGTGGTGGCGACACCTATGTCGGGGGGCTCGGTGGCGCGGGCGCGTCGGCGGGCGGCAACGTGTATCTTCTGGCCGGCACCACCTTGCAGATCGTGGTCGGTGGTGTTGGCGGCAACGGCTACACATCCGGTGGTGGTGGCGGCGGTGGCAGTTTCGTCTATGTCGGCCTCGCCACGCCGCTGGTGATTGGTGGCGGCGGTGCCGGCGTTGGCGATACCTCCACGGTCGGTGATGCGGCTTCGGTCTCCACCAGCGGCGTCAATGGCGCCGGCCCCTCTGGCGGCGCCGGCGGAACCGGCGGCGGCGGCGGCCAGGGTGGGTCCAACCAGGCCGCGAATGGCGGCGGCGGCGGTGGCTTCCTGGGCAGCGGCACAGCCGGCGGCGGCAGCGGTTCCGGCGGGGCGGG
>DAHWBL010000105.1 GCA_027323595.1 Acetobacteraceae bacterium
GCGTTTGTTGGTTGTGCTGCCTGCCACAACAGCCAGGCCGATGCGCTGGGCCCGACGCTGCGCGGTGTGGTCGGGCGAAAAGCGGGCTCGATCCCCGGCTATCGCTTCTCCGGCCCGATGCGGCGCAGCGGGCTGGTCTGGGATGTGCCGACGCTGACCAGATATCTCGAAAATCCGCAAGCGACCGTGCCAGGCAACCGCATGCCCGCCGACGGAGTTTCGCCGTCCGATGCCGAGCAGATCGTCAATTTTCTGCAACAGCTCCGCTGATCCACCGGCACGTCACATGTGGTTGGGCAAATAGGTCGACAGGATCGGAAACGCGATCAAAATGCCGAGCCGGATGATGTCGGTGATCACGAACGGAATGACGCCGACAAAGATCGTGGACATGCTGACATCGCGCACCACGCTTTTGATCACGAACACGTTCATGCCCACCGGCGGATGGATCAGCCCCAGCTCCACCGTCATCACAATGATCACGCCGAACCAGACCGGATCAAAGCCGAGCGCGGTGATGACCGGGAAGATGATCGGGATGGTCAAAATCACCATCGCCATCGCGTCCATCACGCAGCCCAGCACCAGATACATCAGCATGATCAGCAGCAACACACCGTAACGACCAAGTCCAAGACCGGTCAGAAACGCTGTTACATGTTGCGGAGTTTGCGTCACGGTCAAGAAATATCCGAACAGCAGCGCTCCGATCAGGATCGAGAAAATCGCCGCCGAGGTGCGCAGCGCCCGCATCAGGCAATCCATCAATTGCGCCGCGCTCAGGCGCCGCCGCAGGATGGCGATGATGAAGGCACCGCTCGCGCCCATTCCCGCCGCCTCGGTGGGGGTGAACACACCGCCATACATGCCGCCGATGATGAACAAAAACAGCAGCGTGATTGCCCAGACCCCGCGTACCGCCTGCAATCTCTCCGACCAGCCATGCCGGATGCCAGGCGGCAGATAGTTCGGCCGCGCCAGCCCGATCAGCGTGATGGTGGTGATATACATGATCACTGCCAGAATGCCCGGAACGATGCCGGCGATGTAGAGCCTGCCGACATCCTGCTGGGTGATCAGGCTGTAGACCGCAAGCACCAGCGACGGCGGCAAAATGGCCCCCAAGGTTCCGCCGGCGGCGATCACGCCGGTGGAAAAACTCTGTGGATATTTATAATTCCGCATCTCCGGATAAGCGACAGCCGAGAAAGTCGCAGCGGTGGCAACGGACGATCCGGAGACCGCGGCAAACCCCGCACAGGCCGCGATCGTCGCCATGCCCAAGCCGCCGCGAAAGCGCCCGAGAAACGAGTTGGCCGCACGAAACAATTCCGTGCTCATGCCCGATACCGTGGCGATGGCCCCCATCAGCAGAAACAGCGGAATGACCGCAAAGCCGGCATCGGTCGCCGTGCGGATGGGCGATTGTGCCAGCAAACGCAGCGCGGGCCCGAAGCCGCTGATGACGCCAAAGCCCACAATGCCAACCGCGCCCATCGCCAATCCGATCGGCATGCGCAACAGCATCAACGCGAACAGCACGACAAATCCAATTACCGCAACCAGGCCAGGGTCCACGACGATCCTCAATGACTGATGGTCGGAGCCGCCTCATGCGGTTCCGCCGGATCACGCAGCTGCCGCAGCAGTCGCACCAGCAGCAACGGCACCGACAAGGCAAGGCCCGCCCAGGCGAGCGAATAGAAAGGCCAGAGCGGCAAATTCAGGTCGTAGGTTGTCTCACCGCTTGCCATCGTTCCCACAACCTTGGTGCCCATCGCCCAGGCAAACACCGACATGCAGCCAAGCGTGAACAAGGTGCTGGCCAGATCAAGCGCGCGCCTGCCGCGCGGCGGCAGCGCCCCCCAGACCAGATCAACGGTGATGTGCTCGCCGCGAAAGCCGGTGACGGCGATTCCCCAGAAAATCAAAATACCCAGAAGATTACGGCTAAGATCATAACTGTCCGGAATACTGGTGCTGAAGCCATAGCGCAGCACGACGGTCACGAAAGTCAGTGCGGTCACCACCGCAAGGAAGCCACCCGCCGCCCGCTCCACCCACCCGATCAGCCGATCGGCAAGCCGCACACTCACGGCACCGCCGCGTGATGCTCAGCCAGCGACGCGTCGAACTTTGCCTCGATGGCAGCAGGGTCCGCACCGATCTTGCGCACGCCCGCGGCCCAGGCCGATTTCAACGGCGCGGCGGCCGACTTCCACGCCGCGAGTTGCTCCTGCGTCAGATCAACCACCTCGTGGCCCGGCTCGGCGCGAATCTTGTCACGCCCCGCAGCCTCGAAATCCGCCCACGGACTGGCGAAGCGGACCGCCCAGTCACTGGTGCAATGATGATCGATCACCAGCCGCTGCGCCGGTGACATCGCCTCGTATTTGTCCTTGTTCAGAACCCACACGAACGTCGCTGTGTAGAATTGCGCGTTGATCGCGAATTTGGTGACCTTGTCGATGCCGAACAGGATCGTCGAGCCCCAGGGGAAGAATATCCCGTCCGCCACTCCGCGCTCCAGCAGGTCGCGCGATTGCGGAGCGGAGGCCTGCACATTGTTGCCGCCGAGCAGCGTGACAAAGGCCGCCGTGGTGGCGTTGGCGGGACGAATTTTGAGGCCCTTCACGTCGGACGGCATGCTGATCCGCAGCTTCGAGAACAGGGTTCCAGGGTCCTGGATGAAGGTGAAGCAGTAATGCACGTCCTTCATCTCGCGCGCGGCGTAGGCGCGATACCACGAATCCACCGCCGCGGTGCCGCTTTTGGCGTCACCATAATTGAACGGCACATCGCTCAGCCCGATGATCGGAAAGCGACCTGGCTGATACCCCGGACTGACATAGGCGCCATCGGCAATGCCGTCGCGCGCCATGTCATAATGATCGAACGCCTTGCCCAACTGCTCGGCGGGAAACACCACCGAGGTGATGGTGCCGCCCGATTCGGTTTTAATGTCGGCAGCCCAGTCCTCGATGGATTGCTGCAACGGGTGGGAAGGCGGCACCCAGTGCGACAGCTTCAACTGCACCGGCGCATCCGCGGCCCGAGCGGACGCGGCGAACAAACCAACCGACAGCAGCGCCGGCCCTATCAGCCGGCGCGCGCAAACCTGGCTCAGCCGCATCGCATCCTCCCTGTGCTTTATGGCCCTGGCTGATCGAAACCCGACCAGACCGTGGCGTTGCTTTCACAACGCGACATGCCCGCCACAGCCCTCCCCGTCAAGCCCAGGCCCCTCGCGGCACTCACGCCGCGTGCGTGAGCACCACTTTGGACGCCCCGATCGTGGGCAATCCGATCAACAGCACGTCAAGCCCGGCGCCGGCGCACAACGCGCAGGATTCGCCTTTGCCCAGATACAGGCTCGACTCCGCAGCAATCGGCTCGGCCCCGATGGTGCCTTCACCCGACAGCACGAACACGATCATCTCGCCGGCGATCTCACTGCGCGCACCGCCATCAAGCCGCAGGCGCGAAATCTCGGTTCCCCCCTCGAACCGGCCGAATGATTTGCGCCCGACCCCGGGCCCGGCCGGCTGCCAACCCACCGCGTCATCGGCCACCAGGGTCGGCGCCTGATAGAGCGCGGGCGGATATTCCATCCGCCGGCCGTTGAAATTCTCCCAGGCGGCTTCATACGCATCC
>DAHWBL010000114.1 GCA_027323595.1 Acetobacteraceae bacterium
GCCGCGATCCAGCTTGCCCGCGCCATGGGCGCGCGGGTTCTGGCCGGCGTGTCGAGGCCGGAAAAAGGCGAACATCTGCGCGCCGTCGGTGCCGACGCGATCATCGATCTTTCCCGTGCGGACATCAAGGATTCCCTGCGCGATCAGGTGCGCGCGCAAACCGGCGGCGCCGGCGCTGATGTGATTCTGGACCCACTCGGTGGCGATTATTTCGATGCGGCCTTGCGCGCGCTCGCCTGGTGCGGGCGGCTGGTGGTGATCTGCTTTGCCGCCGGGCGCATCCCCAGCGTGCGCGCCAACTATCTGCTGCTGAAGAACATCGAGGTTTCGGGTTTGCAGGTCAGCGATTATCGCAAGCGCCGACCCGATCTGATGCGCCAGTGCTATGACGAAATCTTCGCCTTCTGGCGCCAGGGCAAATTGCAGAATTCCGTCACCCAGACCTATCCGCTGTCGCAGGCGGCAACGGCGCTGGCGCGCGTGCGCGATCGATCGGCCACCGGTCGGGTAATTCTGCTGCCAGACACTGAAAGATGATCGATGGTTGATTTCACCCGAACCTGGGATGTCGCCGTGCTCGGCGGCGGCAGTGCGGCGATGTGCGCGGCCATCACCGCCGCCGAGGCCGGCTGCTCGGTGATCGTGCTCGAACATGGCCCGCGCCACATGCGCGGCGGCAACACGCGCCACACGCGCAATCTTCGCGCCATGCACACCGCGCCAACCGACGTGCTGACCGATGCCTACCCCGAGGAGGAATTCTGGGAAGATCTGCGCCGCGTCACCGCCGGACAAACCGACGAAAACCTCGCCCGCATCACCATCCGCGGCTCGCAGGCGGCCTTGCCATGGATGGTTCTGCATGGCGCGCGCTTCCAGCCAGCGCTGACCGGCACGCTCAGCCTGTCGCGCACCAATGCGTTTTTCCTTGGCGGCGGCAAGTCCCTTCTCAACGCCTACTACATCACCGCCGAGCGCCTCGGCGTCGACGTGCTGTATGACACCGAGGTGCGCGAGGTGCGGTTGGAGACCGGCGTGGTGCGCGAGATCATGGTCAACAGCCACGGCTTCGAGCAGATCGTGCGCGCCCGTTCGGTGGTCGCCGGCTCGGGCGGGTTTCAGGCGAACATCGCCTGGATGAAGCAATATTGGGGCGAGGCGGCGGAGAATTTTCTGATCCGCGGCACGCCCTATAACCGCGGTCGTGTGCTGCGCAATCTGCTCGACCAGGGCGTGGCGCCGGTTGGCGACCCCACCCAGTGCCACGCGGTGGCGATCGACGCGCGCGGTCCGCAATTCGATGGCGGCATCGTCACCCGCCTCGATTCGGTTCCTTTCAGCATCATGCTGAACAGTCTGGGTGAGCGCTTCTATGACGAGGGCGAGGATTTCTGGCCGAAACGCTATGCGATCTGGGGCCGGCTGATCGCGCAGCAGCCCGGACAGATCGCCTATTCCATATTCGATTCGAAATGCCTGCCCTTGTTCATGCCCAGCGTCTTTCCCGCCTACCGCGCCGACAGCATCGGTGAACTCGCGGCGCTGCTGAAATTGCCGACCGCCACCGCGCACGCGTCCGTCGCTGCCTATAACGCGGCGGTCGTGTCGGGCAAATTCGATGGCCAGGTCCTGGATGATTGCCGAACCGACGGCCTCACGCCCCCAAAATCGCACTGGGCCCAGCGCATCGACACGCCGCCCTATTACGCCTATCCGCTGCGTCCTGGCATCACCTTCACCTATCTGGGGGTGCGGGTGAACGAGCGTGCGCAGGTGATCATGCAGGACGACCGCCCGGTCGCCAATCTGTGGGCGACAGGAGAGATCATGGCGGGCAACATTCTGGGGCGCGGCTATCTGGCCGGATTTGGCATGACGATCGGCACGGTGTTCGGCCGCATCGCCGGAGCGGAGGCGGCGCGCCATGCACGAAACTGACGCGATGATCGACGCCAGGCGATACCTCGAAATCTGCAATGCCTGCCGCTATTGCGAAGGCTTCTGCGCGGTGTTTCCGGCGATGGAGCAGCACCGCGAGTTTCCCGCCGCGACCATCGACCATCTCGCCAATCTTTGCCACAACTGCAAAGGCTGTTTCTATTCCTGCCAATTCGCCCCGCCGCACGAATGGGGGCTCAATTTGCCGCGCGTGTTCGCCCAGGTGCGCGACGACAGCTACGCCGCGCACGCCTGGCCCGGCGTGTTCGCGCGCGCCTACCGGCGCAACGGTACGGCGGTCGCCTTCCTCGCTGCCGCCGCCATCGCGCTGGTGCTGCTGCTCACCCTCGGGTTGCAGGACGGCGCACGGATTTTCGGTGCGCATCAGGCCCGACCGGGCGCGTTTTATGAGGTGATCCCGTTCGGCCTCATGATGTGGCCGGCACTGCTCACCTTCGCCTGGGCGCTGCTCGCGATCGCCGTCACGAGCTGGCGCTTCTGGCGGGCAAGCGGCGCGCCGACCCGCGCACTTTTGGATTATCCAAGCTGGCGACAGGCGATCGCCGATGCACTCACGCTGCGCAATCTCGATGGCGACGGCCATGGGTGCAACGAGAACGACGAATCATATTCGCGCACGCGGCGCCATCTGCACCACGCGATGGCCGGCGGTTTCATGTTGTGCCTCGCGGCAACCATGGTCGCGACGATCTATCACCATCTGCTCGGCTGGATCGCGCCCTACGGGCTGGCGAGCCTGCCGGTGCTGCTCGGAACCGCAGGCGGGGTGTTGATGCTGGCTGGAACCGGCGGGTTGTTCGCACTCAAATTGCGCGCCGATCCGGTGCCCGCGCTGCCCGCGCAGCTTGGCGGCGACGTGGCGATGTTGCTGCTGCTGGCAGGCATCGCGCTCACCGGGCTGGTCCTGCTCGGCGTCCGCGAGACCGGCGCGATGGGGGTCGCACTAGCCGTCCACCTGGGCTGCGTGCTCGCGTTTTTCCTGGTGCTGCCCTACAGCAAAATGATGCACGCGCCGTTTCGCCTCGCCGCATTGCTGCGCGCGGCATGGGACCGCCGCCAAGCCTGAACGCGGCTAAGGCGCGGCTTTCATCGCCGCAGTCGCGCTGCCGCGCAGCAGGCTGGCAAACGGCACCGCGGCGGCGAGGGCGAGTTGCCCGGCGCGATCGGGCAGGCCCCCAGGCCCTCCGACAAAGGCACTGCGCAATGCGCCATCGGGTGCCGCGACCGCTGCGTCCAGGTCGGCCACCTGGTCCACGCTGTCGGTCAG
>DAHWBL010000130.1 GCA_027323595.1 Acetobacteraceae bacterium
GCTTGGACGTGTCTATCGCAATCCGCTTATATTCCATCTGGACGGCCCTCCTGTTGGTTAGCTCGAACAAGCCCCAATATTGGCACCCGATGCCGTGGGGCCGTCCACACCAACAAAGAACTTTTATAAGTTTGTTGTACAGAAAAGAAAATTCGTGGGGCGGGTGAAACCCGCCTTCTTCGTGCCAGGTGTCGGTTGATCTTGTCGCCAGGTTTGCTGCGCCGCTCTTGCCGACATGCCGCAACCCTGTCGCCCCTCACGTGAAACCTTCCCCATTGCTCCGAGTGACTCAATTTGCGCCGGCATCCCCCGCCAGCATCTTCACCAGCTCGTCCCATTCGCGCTTGCTCAGCCCGCTGCCCGCCTGGGTCACGCTCTCGCCAGCGAGGCGGCGGCGGACCACCGCGAGCATCTGCGCCGACAGGCTCACCGCGCCCACCCGGTAATCCATGAACGCCTGCGCGCAGGCCGGCACCCAGGCATGCAGCACCTTGATCATCGCCTCGGCATAGACGCGGATTTCATACTGCGCGTGGGCGTCCGCGCGCAGTGACAGGAAATGCATGAGGTTTTGCAGATCCACCTTCCAGTACCACTGCGTATAGGAATTGAGCGTGAGGTTCATCCGCGCCAGCTCGCGTGCCAGGCCCTGGCGCGCGGGGTCCGCGCCGTCCTCGTTCAGCATCCAGGCATAATGGTCATAGCAGCGGCTCGCATCATCGCGCAGCAGCGCCATCACCTCGGCCGCCTCGTCGCCGCCCAGCACGTCGCCGCGGCCCTGGCGGTTGGCGGCGGATTGCGCGGCGAGCTGCTCGGGCGCGGGCAGGTAGAATTCGCGGTCCAGGATGGAGTAGCGGGCGGAATATTCGTTCACGTTGGCGGTGCGGTGGCGGATCCATTGCCGGGCCACGAAGATCGGCAATTTCACATGGAACTTGATCTCGCACATCTCGAACGGGGTGGAATGGCGGTGGCGCATCAGATAGCGGATCAGCCCGGCATCCTCCGACACCCGCCTGGTGCCGCGCCCGTAGGAGACGCGGGCGGCCTGCACCACCGCGGCGTCGTCGCCCATATAGTCGATCACCCGCACGAAGCCGTGGTCCAGCAGCGCGATCGGGCGGTAGAGCAGCTCCTCCAGCGCCGGCACGCCGGGCCGGCGGGTGGTGGTCTGGCTCGCGCGCTGCGCCTCGATTTCGGCGAGTTGGTCGGGGCTGAGGGACATGGCAGGTCTCCGGTTGCGGACAGGCGGCAGGGTGCCTATATGTCGGATTGCCGATTCGTCGGCTATGGCGATAAACGGCGCGTGGAATAAACGTTGTGGACCCGGGGGCGGTACCCGGCGCCTCCACCATCCTCCCGGCTTGCGGCCCTGTGGCCGCCGGAACGGGTTCATGGGGGCGAAACAGGCTCGACACGCGTGGTAAAGACCCGTCTTTCGCTCGGCATGGTTCCGCCGTCATCGGGCCGTTTCACAAGTGCCAACGACAATCAGGCGCTCGCTGTCGCTGCATAAGCGATAAGCGCGGTCCGGGGGGCACCGGGCAACAGAAGCCCCCCAACTCCCTGTCTCTTTCAACCCGCCCGCCGCCGCGCTAGGAAGTGGGCGTGGAGAATGGCGCATATGGAAGACGATAACGACGACCCCCCCTCGGCCGCCGGCGGCACACCGCCGCAAAGCCTGCTGCCGTACGATGCCTGGACCGAGGCCGCGCAGCGCCAGGTGGTGCTGAGTGCGCTCGACTATGCTGCCGAGCATGGGCTGCCGGGCGGGCATCATTTCTATGTCACCTTCCGCACCGACCACCCCGGCGTGGTCGTGCCCAACCGGCTGCGCGCGCAATATCCGCAGGAAATGACCATCGTTTTGCAGCACCAGTTCTGGGACCTGCGGCTGGACCGCGAGGCGGCGCTGTTCTCGGTCGGGCTGTCGTTCGGCGGCGTGCCCGCGACGCTGGTGGTGCCGTTCGAGGCGCTCACCGCGTTCGCCGATCCGCAGGTGCAGTATGCGCTGCGTTTCGCACCGCCCCCGCCCGCCGAGATCGTGCCCGAACCGGAGCCTGAGCCCGCGCCCGCGCCCGAGCCGGCCGGCGGGTCTGACCAGGTGATCAGCCTTGATGCGTTTCGCCGGCGCACCCCGCCTGGCAAATAAAGCTTCGACACAGGACCGCCGCCATGAACGCCGCACCGCCCGCCGGGTCCGCCGGTTTCGTCTACACCCCCATGTTCCCGCTCGCCGATGCCAATGTCGCCTGGCGCCGCCTTGAGATCGAGGGCATCAGCACCACGACGTGCGACGGGCAGACCATTTTGCGCATCGCGCCCGCCGCCCTCATCGAGCTGGCGTTCGAGGCCTATCGCTGCGTGTCGCATCTGCTGCGTCCCGCCCATCTGGCGCAGTTGCGCGCGATCCTTGACGATCCCGAGGCATCTTCCAACGATCGCTTCGTCGCGCTCGATCTTTTGAAAAACGCCGTCATCGCCGCCGGCGGCGTGCTGCCGATGTGCCAGGACACCGGCACCGCGCTGGTGTTCGGCAAGAAGGGCCAGCGCGTGTGGGTGCAGGGGAACGAGGAGGAGGCGCTGAGCCTTGGGGTTCATCGCACCTACACCCAGACCAATTTGCGTTATTCGCAGATGGCGCCTTTGACGATGTGGGACGAGGTGAACACCGGCAACAACCTGCCGGTGCAGTTCGACATCATGGCCGCCCCCGGCGAGGCGCATGCCGACGAGCTGAATTTGATGTTCGTCGCCAAGGGCGGCGGCTCCGCCAACAAGACCTATCTGTTCCAGGAAACCCGCGCGGTGCTGTCGCCCGACAGGCTCGCCGCGTTTCTGTCCGCCAAAATCGCGACGCTGGGCACCTCGGCCTGTGCGCCCTACCATCTGGCGATCGTCATCGGCGGCACCTCCGCGGAGCTGACGCTGAAGACCGTGAAGCTCGCCTCCACCAAATGGCTCGACGGGCTGCCCACCCAGGGCAGCCGCGCCGGCCACGCGTTTCGCGATCTGGAGATGGAGGCCAAGGTGCTGGAGCTCACCCGCAACCTCGGCATCGGCGCGCAGTTCGGCGGCAAGTATTTCTGCCACGATGTGCGCGTGGTGCGCCTGCCGCGGCATGGCGCGAGCCTGCCGATCGGCATCGGCGTGTCCTGCTCGGCGGACCGCCAGGTGCTGGCGAAAATCACGCCCGAGGGGGTGTTTCTCGAACAGCTAGAAACCGATCCGGCGCGTTTCCTGCCGGCGGTCAGCGACGAGCAACTGGGCGGTGATGTGGTGGCCATCGATCTGGATCGCCCGATGGCCGAAATCCGTGCGCAGCTCAGCCAATATCCGGTCAAGACGCGGCTCGCGCTCAGCGGCACCATGGTCGTCGCGCGCGACATCGCGCATGCGAAGCTCAAGGAGCGGCTCGATCGCGGCGAGGGGCTGCCCGACTATCTGAAAAACCATCCGGTCTATTACGCCGGCCCGGCGAAGACCCCGGCGGGGATGCCCACCGGCAGTTTCGGCCCCACCACGGCGGGGCGGATGGACAGCTATGTCGCCGAGTTCCAGGCCGCCGGCGGATCGTTCGTGATGCTGGCCAAGGGCAATCGCTCCAAGGCGGTGAAGGATGCCTGCAAGAAGTTCGGCGGATTCTATCTGGGCAGCATCGGCGGTGCCGCGGCCAACCTCGCCGATCATTGCATCACCAAGGTGGAGACCCTGGAATATCCAGAGCTCGGCATGGAAGCGGTGTGGCGCATCGAGGTGAAGGATTTCCCTGCCTTCATCATCATGGATGACAAGGGCAATGATTTCTACGACGGTCTGGAATAGGCGATGCGCTTTGCCGTCGATCGGCTGGACCATCTGGTGCTCGCGGTTCGCGACACCGACATCTCGGCGGCCTGGTATCAGCGCGTGATGGGCATGGAGACCGACCCGCTCGGCGACAACGATGCCGATCCGCGCGAGGGAGATGGCATCGCGCTGCGTTTCGGCGGGCAGGTGGTCATGCTGCGCACGCTGGACCATGAGGCGACGCCGCGCGCCGGGGCGATGGTGGCCGGGGCCGCGGATCTGTGTTTCGCCACCGCGCTGGGTTGGGAAGATGTGGTGGCGCATCTGCATGATTGCGGAGTGGCGGTGGAACTTGGGCCGGTGCCGCGCGTCGGCGCGCTGGGGCCGATCCGCTCGGTCTATTGCCGCGACCCGGACCGCAATCTGATCGAGATCGCCAGCTATTTCGGCGACTGATCGTCTGGTGCGCGCGTCCGATTTCGATTTTTTCCTCCCCCCCGACCGGATCGCCCAGCATCCGGCGAGCCCGCGCGAATCCGCGCGGCTGTTGGGGGTCGGGCAGACCATGCAGGATCGCCATGTCCGCGATCTGCCCGACATGTTGCGCCCCGGCGATCTGATCGTTGCCAATGACACCCGGGTGATCCCCGCACAGTTGCGCGCGCGTCGCGGGCAGGCGCGCATCGGCATCACGCTCGATCGCCCGCTGGCGGACGGAAGCTGGCATGCGCTGGCGCGCAACGCGCGGCGGCTGCGCGCGGGCGACGTGCTGGAATTCGATGGCGCGGACCTCGCCGCCGAGCTGCTCGTCTGCGAGGGCGATGGCGGGGTGGTGCTGCGGTTCACCTGCGCGGATGCGGATTTTCCGACATTGCTGCGCCAGGCTGGCGCGTTGGCGCTGCCCCCCTATATCGACCGGCCGAACGGACCCACCGCGCAGGACGCGCTGGATTATCAGACCGTTTTCGCAGCCGACGACGGCGCGGTGGCCGCCCCCACCGCCGGGCTGCATTTCACCCCCGCATTGCTGGCCGCACTCGCCGCGCGCGGCATCGGGCGCGCATTGGTGACGCTGCATGTGGGGGCGGGAACCTTTCTGCCGATGCGCGCCGAGGAAGTGTTTGACCACCGGATGCATCCCGAGCGTGGCGAGATCAGCCAGGCGTCGGCCGATCAGATCAACGCCGCGCGCGCCGCCGGCGGGCGCATCGTCGCCATCGGCACCACCTCGCTGCGCATGCTGGAATCCGCCGTGCGACCGGATCGAACCATCGGGGCATTTCGCGGCGAGACCGATATTTTCCTGTTGCCGGGCCATGATTTCCCGGCCGCCGATCTGCTGCTGACGAATTTTCATCTGCCGCGATCGACCCTGTTCA
>DAHWBL010000140.1 GCA_027323595.1 Acetobacteraceae bacterium
TCGTGTTGCTGGCAGTGCCGGTTTTGTCGCTGGTGATGATGGCGGCCTGGTGGTGGCAACGGCGCACCCGCAATGCCGGCTGGGTTGATACGTTCTGGACCTTTGGCCTGGGCGTCTGCGGTGTGGGCGTGGCGCTCACCCTTGGGCAGGGCGCGCGTGGCTGGCTGGTGGCCGGGCTGATCGGGTTCTGGGCGGTTCGGCTGGGGCTGTATCTGCTGACGCGCACGCGCGGCGCGCCGGAGGACGCACGCTACGCGCGGTTCCGCCACGATTGGGGAGCGCGCTTCGAGTCGCGCCTGTTCGCATTTTTGCAGATACAGGCTTTGGCCGCGGCGGTGCTGCTGGTGCCGGTCGGGCTGGCGGCGGCCTCGCCGCGCGTGCCTGGCTGGCTGGATGTGGCAGGTCTTGGGATTGTCGTGGTTGCCTTGCTGGGTGAGGCGATCGCGGATCGGCAACTGCACGCGTTTCGTCGTGATCCTGCCAACCACGGCAAGGTTTGCATGCGCGGCCTGTGGGGCTGGTCGCGGCATCCGAACTATTTTTTCGAGTGGCTGCACTGGCTGGCCTACCCCGTGCTGGCGTTCGGCGCGCCGTATGGCTGGGCTGCACTGGTCGGGCCGGTGTTCATGTATTGGCTGCTCGTGCATGTGTCCGGCATTCCGCCGCTGGAGGCACACATGCTGGCCCGGCGCGGCGCGGCCTATGTGGCATATCAGAAGCGTGTGTCTGCGTTTTTTCCGATCTCCAAGGGAGGCTCATGATGGGTTTCATTGCATCCGCGACCAGCGCGATCGAACAGATACCGCTGCCCGATGGGGTGACCCGCGCTGGCATCGCAGCGCTTGTCGGGCGCACCAGCCGTAAGCTCGCGCGGGTGCCACGATCGGCCGAGCAGGTGTTCGCCGAGGCGATGGGCGAGCACCCGATCGCGCTGTTTCCCCAGGACGCGAACACCCAGCACTATGAGTTGCCGCCCGCATTCTTCGCCGAGATTCTGGGCGCACGTCGAAAATATTCCTGCTGCTATTATGAGGATGCGCGCACCAGCCTGGACCAGGCCGAGGAGCTCGCGCTCGCCGCGACCGCCGAGCATGCGATGCTCGCGGATGGCCAGGCGATTTTGGAGCTTGGTTGCGGCTGGGGGTCGTTGTCACTGTGGATGGCGGAGCATTTTCCGGCATCGAGCATCACCGCGGTGTCGAACTCGCGCCCGCAGCGGCTGCATATCGAAGCCGAGGCGAGGTTGCGTGGATTGTCGAATCTTCGTGTGATCACAAGCGACATGAACGATTTTACCACCGATCAGACGTTCGACCGCGTGGTCTCGGTGGAGATGTTCGAGCATATGTCGAACTGGCCGGCGCTGCTGGCGCGGATCAATGGCTGGCTGCGGCCGCAGGGACGGCTGTTCCTGCATGTTTTCAGCCACCAGAACGTGCCATATCGTTTCGATCATGCCGACAAGGCGGACTGGATCGCGCAGCATTTCTTCACCGGCGGCATCATGCCGAGCCATAATCTGATCCGCCATGTCGCAGCGCCGTTCGAGATGGAAGCGGATTGGCGTTGGTCTGGCACGCATTATGCGCGCACCGCCAATGACTGGCTTGCGCGGTTCGACGAAAATCAGGTCGCCGTCACCGCCATTCTGCGGGAAACCTACGGCCAGGACTGGGCTTTGTGGCACCGTCGCTGGCGGTTGTTTTTTCTCGCCACCGCCGGATTGTTCGGCGCGCGCGACGGCGAGGAATGGGGCGTTAGCCATTACCGTCTGCGACGGATCGGCTGACCCACCGACCCTGCCACTGATCGCCGGGGTCCGCGGCGATCATTGCCGCTGGCTTTCGGAGCATGCCATTTTGTTGCTATAGGAGGTGGATAAGAATCAGCGGGGGATGGGACCATGCTTCACAGGCGTCAGGCGATGGCGTTGGCCGGCGGCGCCACCTTGGCAGGCCGCGCGGCGTGGGCCGCTGATGGTGGCAAGGTGCGCATCGGTGTGCTTGGCGACCAGTCCGGCATCACCGCCGCCCCTGGCGGACTGGGTGCGGTAGCGGCGGTGCGGATGGCGGTGAAGGATTTCGGTGGACAGGCGGCAGGCCGCCAGATCGAGGTGATCGACGCCGATTGCAAGCTCAAGCCGGATGTCGCCGCGCAGATCGCCGGACGCTGGTATGATGAGGAATCGGTCGATCTGATCATCGATCTTCCGCAGACGGCTGTTGCCCTTGCGGTGATCGACGCGGCCCGGCGGCGTGCGCGCAGCACCATCGTTACCGGCGCCACCGCGTCGGTCATCACCGGGGCGCAATGTTCGCCGTTCAATGTGCACTGGACCGACGACACCTTCGCCCTGGCCAACGCAACCTGTCGCGCGGTTGTCGGCGAAGGCCGGAAGAACTGGTTTTTCATCACCGCCGATTATGCGTTCGGCCATGAATTGCAGGACCAGGCGACCGATGCGATCACAGCTTCGGGCGGCAAGGTGGTCGGCTCCGCGTTTCACCCGTTTGGCAACGCCGATTTTTCATCTTTCCTGCTGCGTGCGCAGACATCCGGCGCGCAGGTGGTCGCGCTGGCGAATGTCGGCACGGATATCATCACCGCGATCAAGCAGGCCGGCGAGTTCGGCCTGGTTTCGTCCGGCCGGCGGCTGGTTGGCTTTTTGCTGTTCATCAACGACATCCATGCGCTGGGGTTGGAGACCGCGCAGGGCATGTATGTCACATCGGGCTTCTACTGGGATCAGAACGACGAGGCACGCAGCTTCGCGACGCGTTTCAAGCAGGCGGTGGGCGCGATGCCATCGAAGGAGCAGGCGGGCTGTTATGCGGCAACCCTGCATTATCTGCACGCGGTCAACACCACGGGCTCCACCGATGCCGCGGCCGTGGGACAGGCGATGCGCGCGCGGCCGCTGGATTATTTCGGGAAAAAAGGCGTCATTCGCGCAGACGGCCGGGCGATCTATGATCTGACGCTTTATCAGGTGAAATCGCCCGCGGCATCGCGCGGGGCATGGGACTACTACCAGCCGATCCGCACGATTGCCGGAGATCAGGCGTTTCGCCCGCTGCAAGCTGGAAACTGTCCCATCGTTGCCAAATCCTAGCGCGAGATCGGACCAGGGGAAGGCACCTGATCCGACGTGATCGCTTGTCCATCAGCCGAGGCTATCGCCATGCATCTGCCCGAGTCCGAACCGCGATCTTCGATATACTACCGATATGACGTGCATCCGTTTCGCCGTCCGCCGGAAATGTCGGGACAGGCGAGCGATGCCGCGGCGGTGGTGGTGGGAGCCGGTCCGATCGGGCTGGTCAGCGCGATCAATCTGGCGCGGTTCGGCGTGCGCTGCATCGTTCTCGAACAGGAATTACAGGTCTCCCACGGCAGTCGCGCACTCGCGTTGACGCGACGGTCGATGGAAATTCTTCAGCAGGCCGGGGTCGCCGCCCCGTTCCTGGCGAAGGGCCTGCAATGGAACACCGGGAGAACCTTCTTTCGTGGCAAGGAGGTTTATGAAATGCTTCTGCCGCATGACCCCGATGACCGGTTTCAGCCGATGCTGAATCTGCAGCAGCAATATATCGAGCAATATCTGGTGGAGGCAGCGCAGGCTCATCCGCTGATCGATGTGCGTTGGGGCCAGAAGCTGGTGGGTCTTGATCAGGACGCCGAGCATGTGACGTTGCGGGTCGATACGCCCGAAGGCGAATATGACCTTGTCACCGACTGGCTGGTCGCCGCCGATGGAGGCCGTTCGGCGGTTCGGCAGATGATGGGACTGCGGATGGAGGGGCGCGCCTACGCCGGCGGGTTCGTCATCATGGACATCCGCGCCGATCTTGATCTTCCCACCGAGCGGCTGTGTTTTTTTGATCCTGATTGGAACCCTGGCGCGAACGTGCTGGTCCACCGCGAGCCTGAAGGAATCTGGCGCCTTGACTATCGTGTGCCCGAGGGTGAGACCGCCGAGCAGGCCCTGGAGCCCGAGCGGGCGGCGGCAAGGATCGACCGTATCCTGGAGATGGTCGGCCAGAAGGTGCCCTGGGAACTCGACTGGGCGACCGTCTACAGCGCCAGCACCCTGACGCTTGCGAACTATGTGCATGGGCGCGTCGCCTTTGTCGGCGACGCGGCACATCTGCTGCCGATTTTTGGCGTTCGCGGCGCCAACACCGGATTGCAGGATTGTGAAAACCTGGCCTGGAAACTGGCACTGGTGACACAGGGCCGTGCACCGCGCAGCCTGCTGGAAAGCTATTCCACCGAACGTGTGCGCGCGGCGCGCGAGATCTGCGAGGAAGCCGGCAAGAGCACCCGTTTCATGACGCCACCAACGCAAGGCTATCGCATCATGCGTGATGCGGTGCTGTCCTTCACCCTGAGCGAGGATTTCCCGAAGGACCTGCTGCACTGGCGCACGTCGCGACCGCACGCCTATTCGGATTCCGCGTTGAACAGCTTTGCCGCGCAGGATGGGCAATTCGCGGGCGGGATCAGGCCTGGCGAGACGATTTCCAACATGCGGCTTGGCAGCGATGATTTTCTGTTCGACCATCTCGCCACCGGATTTCAGTTGCTGTTCTTTGCCGGCGCCCTGCCCCCGCGTGGTGCCGCGGCCGAGATGCTGAAAGTTGCGGCGGACATGCAACCGCGGGTGAACCGCGTCGTGATCGCCGACACGCCATCCGACTGGACGGGGCTGGCCGATTTCGTCGTCATCGATGCCGGCGGACGGATCGCGCGCAAATATGCGGCCCATGACGGCGCCGGCTATCTGGTTCGCCCGGACCTGCATGTCTGCGCGCGATGGCAGCGGTTCACCGAAGCCGAGCTGAGACACGCGCTTGGCGTTGCGTGCGGCACGGCGATGGAGGGCGCGATATGATCCCCAAGGTGATGACCAACGCGCAGCTCGAAGCGGCCTATGACGTGATCAGCGAGGGCATCGATGCGGCGGGCGCGGAGAAGCAAACCTTGTTCCTCGCTAAACTCGCGTTCGCGCTTGCAAATCTTGTTGGTGACAGCGGCCAGGTTGCCGAGGCGGTCGAGGCAAGTCTGCGCGATCTGTGACCGGCGCGGGCGGCGGCATCCATTTGGCGGCGAATTTTCGGCTTGGATAGGTGGCGGAGAGAGTGGGATTCGAACCCACGGTACGCTTTCACGCACACACGCTTTCCAAGCGTGCGCCTTAAGCCACTCGGCCATCCCTCCGGATGGAGCGCGGTATAGCAAAGAGTTCGGCCCGGGCACAATGTGCCGTGGTGTTGGGCGCCGGGCGGGGGGTCAGGCGTCCATCTTGAGCGCGGCGAGGAAGGCGGATTGGGGGATTTCCACCTTGCCGAACTGACGCATGCGTTTTTTGCCTTCTTTCTGTTTGTCCAGCAGCTTGCGCTTGCGCGAGATGTCGCCGCCGTAGCATTTGGCGGTCACGTCCTTGGACAGCGCGCCGATGGTTTCGCGGGCGATGACGCGGCTGCCGATGGCGGCCTGGATGGCGATCTTGAAGAGCTGGCGGGGGATCAGTTCCTTCAGTCGGCCGCAGATGGCGCGGCCGCGCTGTTCGGCCACCGAGCGGTGGGCGATGAAGGACAGCGCGTCCACCGGGTCCTGGTTGACCAGGATCGAGATGCGCACGAGGTCGCTCTCCAGATAGCCGTCCATCTGGTAATCGAAGCTGGCATAGCCGCGCGAGATCGATTTCAGCCGGTCGTAGAAATCGAACACCACCTCGTTCAGCGGCAGCCGGTAGACCGCCATCGCGCGGTCGCCGACATAGGTGAGATCGACCTGCTGGCCGCGGCGTTCGCTGCACAGCGTCAGCACCGCGCCGAGATATTCGTCCGGCACCATGATCGTCGCCTTGATCCATGGCTCCTCCATGTGATCGATGACGCTGCCATCAGGCATGTCGGCGGGGTTGTGCAGCTCGAAGGTCTCGCCGTTGGTGCGGTGCAGGCGATAGACCACCGACGGGGCGGTGGCGATCAGATCAAGGTCGAACTCGCGCGACAGCCGCTCCTGGATGATTTCCAGATGCAGCAGGCCGAGGAACCCGCAGCGAAAGCCAAAACCAAGGGCGGCGGAGGTTTCCGCCTCGTAGTGAAAGCTCGCGTCGTTCAGCCGCAGCTTGCCGAGGGATTCGCGCAACTTCTCGAAATCATCGGCATCGACCGGATACAGCCCGCACCAGACCACCGGGATCGACGGCTTGAAGCCGGGCAGCGCGGCGGTGGCGGGCGCGCGGTCGTCGGTGATGGTGTCGCCGACCTTGCAGTCCGCCACGGTCTTGATGGCGGCGGTGATGTAGCCCATCTCGCCC
>DAHWBL010000150.1 GCA_027323595.1 Acetobacteraceae bacterium
CCCCCCCGCCGCCCGCCACCGCCGGCGCCTGGTCGGTCCAGCTCGGCGCCTTCGGCTCGCCCGACCAGGCCCGCCTCACCGCCGAGGCCGCCCGCCGCGCCGCCCCCGACCTGCTCGCCACCGCCGTCACCCAGACCCCGCCCACCAGCCCGTTCGGTGGCCACCGGCTCTACCGCGCCCGCCTGTCCGGCCTGTCGCACGACACCGCGATCACCAGTTGCGCCCGCCTCGGCGGCCTGCTCCCCTGCATCCCGGTCCCACCCGGAGGTGCCTGATGCAACCCGCCCTGTTCCTCAGCCACGGCTCGCCGATGCTGGTCCTCGAACCCTGCCCGGCGCGCGATTTCCTGCGCGGGCTGGGCCAGACCCTGCCCCGGCCGGACGCCATCATCGTCGCCTCGGCGCATTGGCAGACCGCCGCCCCAACCCTGGGCTCGGCCGAAAACCCGCCCACCATCCATGATTTTTACGGCTTCCCGCAGGCACTGTTCCGCATCACCTACCCCGCCCCCGGCGCCCCGGCGCTGGCCGCCCGCGCCGCCGAGCTGCTCGCCGCATCCGGCCTGCCGGCACAGCTCGACCCCGCCCGCGGGCTCGATCACGGCGTCTGGGCGCCATTGATCCTCGCCTGGCCGCAAGCCGATATCCCGGTGGTGCCGATCGCCCTGCAACATGGCCAAGGCCCCGACTTCGACGGTCCAGCCCACCACGCCGCGCTGGGCGCGGCACTCGCCCCGCTGCGCGCCGACAACATCCTGCTGCTCGGCTCGGGCAGCTTCACCCACGATCTGCGCAGCCTCGACCGGCGCGGCACCGACGCCCCGCCCGACCCGATCACCGAGGCGTTCTCCAGCTGGATGGACACAAACCTGCGCGCGAACGACCGCGCCGCCCTGCTCGATTACCGCGCCCGCGCGCCCGACGCGGCGCGGCTGCACCCCACCGATGAGCATCTGCTGCCGCTGTTCTTCGCCGCCGGCGCCGGCGGCGCGGCCACCCGCATCCACAGCTCCAGCACCTATGGCAGCCTGCGCATGGACGCCTACAGCTTCGCCTGAAAACCATAAAAACAAGGGGATACGCGCCAATGCTGGAGCTTTATCACGCCGACACCGCGGTCTGCGCGGCAAAGGCGCGCCTGGTGCTCGCCGAAAAACAGATCCCCTATCAGGGCCATCTGCTCAACCTCTCGCGCGGCGACCAGTTCGCCCCGGCCTATCTGGCGCTGAACCCCAACGGGGTGGTGCCCACCCTGGTCCATGACGGCGCGGTGCTGATCGAATCCACCGTCATCTGCGCCTATCTGGACGAGGCGTTCCCCGCCCACCCGCTGCGCCCGGCCGACCCGCTCGGCCGCGCGCGGGTCCAGCTCTGGACCAAACGCGAGGACACCATCCACGACACCGTCAACAGCTTCACCAATCTGCTGTTCTTCCGCCCGGCCCTGCTCGCCCGCCCGCTCGCCGAACGCCAGGCCCGGATCGACGCCATCCCCGACCCCAACCGCCGCGCCAAATGGTGGGACATCCTGGATCACGGCATCGAGGCGCGGCCGATCAGCGAGGCGCTGGTCCGCCTCGCCCGGCATTTCGCCGACATGGAGCAGGCGCTGGCCGCCGGGCCCTGGCTGGCCGGCGCGCATTTCAGCCTCGCCGACACCGGCCTGGTTTCGTTTTTCAACCGCTTCACCCTGCTCAGCCTCACCGGCTTATGGAGCGAGCGCTTTCCGCTTCTGACCGACTGGTTCGCCCGCTGTCAGGCACGGCCGAGCTTCGCGGTGGCGATCGGAGATTTCATCAGCCCCGCCGTGGTGGACACATACGCGACATCGAGCGCGCCCGGCTGGCCCGCCGTGCGTTCGCTGTATCATGATCTGCTTGAGCAGATGAAAGTCTAAAAAAGGCCGCAAAACGGCACCAAACGAGCAACGCCGGCACCCCAAAGGGTACCGGCGCGTTCGTCAGGATCGAAGCTCCGGCGACGCCCGTGCCCCGAGGGGCACAGGCGCGTCAATCAGCCCTGAACCTTGAGGTTCTCGGCCGACATCTTGCCGCTCTTGCGATCGGCGACCAGCTCGTAATCCACCTTCTGGCCTTCGCGCAGCTCACGGATGCCCGAACGCTCGACGGCGCTGATATGAACGAATGCGTCGCCGCCGCCATTATCCGGCGCGATGAAGCCATAGCCCTTCTGGGCATTGAACCATTTCACGGTTCCAGTGGTCATGTCGTGTGTTCTTTCATAGATCAAGGAAGTGCTCACCCGTTTGACGGGGCGGTCGAAATCGCGGTTTCAGGGTAGAATGACGGCACGGCGCCGAGAAGCCCAGCGCAAAGCACAACCATCCGGCCATCCTTCGACCCCATCCATGTGGCGCATCGGCGCGGCCATTGCAAGCAAAATAACTCGAAGCTCAGGCGCCCTGCGCGGGGCCGGCGGCAGGCCCATGCACCGTGGGCAGATCGCCCAGCATCACCATGCTCACCTTGTCACCGGCCCGCTTGGCCGCGCGCTTCAGCACCGCCAGCTCCCCGGCCAGCAGATCGATGGTCACCGCGCGCACCCCCGCCGGCACCCCCAGGATCGCCGCCGAGGCGCACAAAAGCGGCACCTCGCGCGCCGCGCCATCGCGATCGACCACGCTCACCCGCCCGCGCCGCCGCGCCTCGGCGGGGTAAAAGCTCGCCGCCCCGGCCGCGAACCCGGCCAGCAGCTCGCCCACCCGCGCGCGCGCCGAATCGAGCCCCACCCCGCGCAGCCCGACGAAAAAATCATCGCCCCCGACATGGCCGATGAAACATTCCCCGGTGGCGAACTGGGTGCGCAGCTGGTCGACGAACAGCAGGATCGCCCTGTCTCCCTGGCGAAACCCGAAGGAGTCGTTGAAACATTTGAAATGGTCGAAATCCAGATAGACCAGACAGCCGGCCTCCCCGCTCGCCGAGAATTCGGTGATCCAGTCGGCGATGGAGATGTTGCCCGCCAGCCTGGTCAGCGGATTCTGGTTTTCCGCCGCCCGCAGCCGGCGCTGATCCAGAATGCGCAGCATCGCCTCGCGCGACAGCGCCCCCGCATAGCGCCCCCGCACGGTGATCAGCACGCACGGGTCCCACCCGCGCGCCGCCTGGCCGGACAAAATGGTGTCGATCGGCGTGGCGATGTCGGCGACCATGCAGCGGGTGATCGAATCCGCCAGCCGAAACGGCGCCGCCGCCGCGTCGCCCGCACGCCCGCGCGCCTCGGCATCGCGCGCATGCACGTCATCGCGCGCATACACATAGGGCTTGATCGAGGCCTCCTCGATCACCCCGATCGGCTGGCCATCCAGTTCCACCACCGGGAAGCAATTGCGCTGGCCGCTGGCGGCGAACACCGCCATCACCGCCTCCAGCCCCAGATCCACCGCCAGCGGCGGCGTGTCGTCCAGCAGCGCGCGGATGGTCTGGCAATCATCGCCGCGGTCGCGCCGGTCGCGCCGGTTCATCTCACCGACCACCGCATAGGTCCGCGCGGTCATCGAGGCGGCGGCACTCGGCGGCGCGATCAGATGCCCCTGCGCCATGTCGCAGCCAACCTCGCGGCACACCGCCAGCTCGGCCTCGGTCTCCACCGCCTCGGCGATCACCGACACCCCCAGCACATGCGCCAGGCTGACGATCGCGGCGAGCAGCACCCGCCTGGTCTGGCTGCTGTCCACCCCGGCGATGAAGCGACGATCGAGCTTGATCAGCTCCGGCCGCAGCTGGTGCAGCATCAGCAGCCCGCCCCGCCCGGTGCCGAAATCATCGAGCGCGATCTGCGCCGAGCCGATCACCGCGCGCAGCCGCGCCGCCACCGCAGCGGCATCCACCATCGCCCGCCGCTCGGACAGTTCGGCGCAGAACAGCGCGCCCGAAATGCCGTGGCGGCGCAGCATCGAAGCGGTTTCCCCCGGGTCGAACTCCGGCCGCGCGATCACCCGGAAATCGAGATTGCAGAACAGCCGCGCCCCGCTGCCGCGGGCAAAGCCGGCAAACCCCTCGATCGATTTGCGCCGCAGCAGCCCGTCCGCCGCCACCGCCAACTCCGAGCCCAGCAGCCGGTCCACCAGCGCCCGCGGGCTCGCCTGCCCCAGCGTTTCATGACCGCGAAGCAACGCTTCATAGCCATAGGTCGCGCCGGAATGGATCGAGACGATCGGCTGATAGGCGATCCAGCCATGCGTATCCAGATCGCCCAGCACATCGGTCGGCTGCCGGAAGGACGCCGTCTGTGGGCGCTCAGCGCCCTCTCTCTGCTCGGTTCTCGGCGCAATCCGCATACAAGCCCGGCCTCGTTTCGCGGCGCACGACAACAGGGCGCCTGAGAAACTTTCTAGACCGTTAACTGTCGCGAGAAACGTCAGATATTGTCATTTTGTTCATTTTCCGCTGGCGCAAGATCGACCGACACCAGCACCCCATGCTCGCCGCCGCCCAGAATCACCCCGCGCACCGGCGACACGTCGGAAAAATCCCGCCCCCAGGCGAGCAGCACATGCTCCTCGCGCACCTCGATCCCGTTGGTCGGATCCAGCCCGATCCAGCCCAGCGACGGCCCGGCCCAGGCCTCCACCCAGGCGTGGCTCTGGTCCGCGCCGCGCCGCGCCGGCTGCCCCGGCGGCGGGCGGGTGCGCACATATCCCGACACATAGCGCGCCGGCAGCCCCAGCCCGCGCAGGGCGGCGATCATCAGATGCGAAAAATCCTGGCACACCCCCTCGCGCCGGCGCAGCACCTCGGCGACCGGCGTGTTCACCTCGGTCACGCCGGGGCGAAAGCGAAATTCGTCGCTGAAGCGCCGGTTGAGCGCGCGCAGCCCCTCCATGATCGGCCGGCCGGGCGGAAAATCCAGTGACGCCCAGCCGGCGGCGGCACGGTCCGCCGGGGCGTGCTGGCTGGCGAACACGAACTCCGCCTCGCGCCAGGCGGCGCGCGCACGCATCAGCGCCGCCACATCCTCCCACGCTGGCCCAGAATCGGCCGGCGCCAGCCCCGCGCTCACCACCACCCGCGCCTCCAGCGTCACGGTGAAATCCGCGTGCGGACGGTGCATGAACAGCCAGGTCACCTGGTTGCCGAAATGGTCGCGCCCATCGACACAGCGCTCGACCGGCGGGTCGGTGATGATCGCGCTGGACAGCACACGCTGCCACGGCAGCGCGCGCGGTAGCAGATGCAGCATGTGCGCCGCCACATCCACCGTCGCGCCGTAGCGATAGCGGGTCTCGTGCCGCACCTGATAGACCACGCCCATCACGCCGCGCCCAGCAGCCCGTCGCCACCGGCATCGATGGCCAGCGCATCCACCCCCACCGTGCGGGTGGCCGGCAGCAGCGAGAAATAATGCCGCGACACATCGTCCGACAGCGCGCCGATCAGGCCCGACAGCGCGCGCAGCGCCGGCGGCAGCCCCGCGGCGGCCTCCGCCTGGTCGGGCGCGCGCTGCACATCGCGCACCAGCGCCTCGGCGCGCGCCAGCAGGGTCGCCATCTCGGGGGCGAAACTCACCTCGCTCTCGCCGGCGATGGCGGTCAGCAACTGGGTGGCATCGCTGAGCTGAAACGCCAGCCCGCGCGGATTGCCGGCATCCGCGAGCACCAGATCGAGCGCGGGCGCGGGCTGCATCACCCCCAGATACCGGTTGCGATAGGTCAGCACCGAATCGCGCAGCTCCAGCACCAGCCGCAACCCCGCCTCGACCCGCCCAGCCTCGACCCGCCCCGCCTCGGCACGCGCGCCGTCGGCGCGCTCGGGCGGCTCCAGCGCCGCCGCCACCTCCACCGCGATCGCCTGCGCCCGCTCGATCCGCCGGCCCAGATCGACAAACAGCCGGCCGCCGCCGCGCACCATGTTCTCGGCGATCAGCCCCGACATCGCCGCCGACAATTCCAGCGCGCGCTGCAGCCAGACCGCCGCCTCCTCCAGCGCATGGTGCTCGTCGCGCGGGCTGTGATAGGGGCGAACCGCCTGGCCGCGCAGGCTTTCGCGCAACGCCCGAACGCCGCCGCTCATGGTGGCATGCATCTCGTCGGTCATCCGATCGCGCAGCAGCTCGGCGATCCGCCCGACCTGGCCCAGCAGCAGCACCATCCGCCCCTGCCCGCGCAGCGCCGCCAGCACCGCCTGCGCCAGCGACCCCGCGCCGAGCGCCGCGTCGGTCCCCGCCGGCACCAGCTCGATGCCGGCCATGCAGGCGCCCAGAACCTCCAGCTCGGCCAGCTCACGCGGCGTCGGCGCGGCCCGCACGATCCGCGACACCGCCGCGCGCAGCAGCCGCGCCGCCGATTCCAGCCGCTCCAGATACCGCCCCAGCCAATTGAAATTATCCGCCACCCGCGACGGCAGATCGCCGGCGGTGCGGCGGATCACCAGCACCGGGGCGGCCGGCACCGCCGGCCCGATCAGCGAGGCGCCCTGCTCGGCCAGCACCCACACATCCTTGGACAACGCCCGCGTCGGCAGCCGCCCCGCCAGCGGATCGTCCGGCCCGAGCGCGCGCGCCAGCCCGCCAGGCATGATCCGCCAGCCCTGCCCGTCCGACACCAGAAACAGCCGCAGCACGATCGGCCGCGGCTCCAGCCCGACCGGCGCGACGCACGGCGCCGCCGAAAATCCCATCGCCGCCAGCGCCGCGTAGCTGCCCGGATCGGCCGCCACCCGCGCCATCAGCGCATCCCGCCGCGCCGGTGCCAGCGCCGCCAGGTTCACCGGCGCCGCCCGCCCGTCCAGCGCCGGGCGCAGCCACCAGCTGCGCGGCTGCTGGCGCACCCGCGCCAGCGCGTCCGGATCGCCAAGCCACACCGCGCCAACCGACGGCAGGATCAGCTCCTCGCCCAGCAACCGCTGCGCCAGCGCCGGCAGGAACGCGGCGATGCCCGGACTTTCCACCAGCCGCGCGCCCGGATGGTTCAGCACCCGCACACTGCCCGCGCGCATCGCATCGAGCAGCCCGGGCACCCCATGCGCCGAGCCCGCCGCCAGCTCCAGCGGGTCGATCTGGTCGCCATCCTGCCGGTTCAGCAGCAGCCCGATCGGCCGCAGCCCGCGCAAGGTTTTGAGAAACAGCGCCCCACCCCGCACCGTGAGGTCGCCGCCCTCGACCAGTGTCGCCGACAGCTCGCGCGCCATCAGCACATGCTCGGCCCAATACGGATCGCCGGTGCCCGGCGTCAGCAGCCCCACCCCGGCACTTTCCGCGCCGGCCGGCAGCAGCGCGCGCAGCGTGTCCTCCCACGAATCCAGAAACGGCCGCAGCGGCATCACCAGATGCGGCGCGAACAGCTCGGGCAGCATCCGCGCCATCATCCGCCGGTTTTCCAGCGCATAGGCGATGCCGTTGCCCGCCTCGGTGCGGTCGGCCAGCACGTGCCACACGCCATTGGCGCCGCGCACCAGGTCCGCCGCATACAAATGCAACCGCGGCCGCCCCGGCAGATCCTCGCACGCCCGCAAATACCCAGGGTTCGGCCACAGCAACGACGCCGGCAGCACCCCCTCCTCCAGCAGCGTGCGCGGCCCGTACAGATCGGCCAGCAGCCGCTCCAACAGGCTCGCCCGCTGCGCCAGCCCCGATTCCAGCACCGCGAATTCCGACGCCGGGATCGGCAGCGGCAGCGCATCGCACCGCCATTCATGCTCCGCCGTCCCCGGACTGAGCGCCGAGATCCCCTCCTCGGCCAGCGCCGCGTTCAGCGCCGCCGCCCGCAGCCGCAGCTCCTCGGGCCCGAGCCCGGTCATCACCCCGAGCAGTTGCCGCCAATGCGGCCGCACCCCGCCGCCGCCATCGACCATCTCGTCGATCGGCGGGTCCGGCATCACCGGGGAGGTGGCGCTCTGGAACTGGCTTTGGGTCACGGTCGGGTCGGCATTCCCTGGTTCATGCATGCGGCAGCAGCCGGGCGATGCCGGCAGAGTGAACCTCCAGTCCTATCCAACCGGTCAATCCGGTGCAAACGCACGGCGCAGATCAAGGGTGCGCGGATGCTCATCGCTGCACACCACCACCGGCGGCGCCATCTCGCCCACCCCATGTCCAAACGTCCAGAACCGCGACCGCCGCCGCGACTCCGCCTCCCCGGCATTGACCGGAAACACCTCCGACCCCAGCCCGCCCGGATGCACCACATGATAGGTCATCCCCCCGATCGCCCGCCCGTTCCAACTGTCGAACAGGTCGAACACCAGCTCCGGGCGCGCCGGCACCGTCGGATGCAGCGCGCTCGGCGGCGCCCACGCCTTGAACCGCACGCCGCCCACGAACTCCCCGGCCACCCCGGTCGGCGTCAGCGGCACCGCCGCGCCGTTGCACGCCAGCACATAGCGCTCCGGCACATGCCCGCTGACCCGCACCTGCAACCGCTCGACCGAGCTGTCCACATAGCGCGCGGTGCCCACCCCGGTCACTTCCTCGCCCAGCACGTGCCACGGCTCCAGCGCATGCCGCAGCTCGATGCCCACGCCACGCAGATGAACCTCACCGATCAGCGGAAACCGGAACGCCAGATGCGGCGCGAACCACTGCGCATCGATCCGCAGCCCCCGCGCCGCCAGCTCCTCCAGCGCATCGCCCAGATCCTGCGCGACGAACCACGGCAGCATGAAATCGTCATGCAGCCTGGTCCCCCAGCGCACCAGCCGCCGCGCATAGGGCTGCTCCCAGAACCCCGCCACCGCCGCGCGCATCAGCAGCGACTGCGCCAGACTCATCCGCGCATCCGGCGGCATCTCCGCGCCGCGATACTCCACCAGCCCCAGCCGCCCCGCCCCACCGGCGGGCGTATAGAGCTTGTCGATGCAGAATTCCGTGCGGTGGGCATTGCCGGTCATGTCCACCAGAATGTTGCGGAACACCCGGTCCACCACCCACGGCGCCATCTCCTCGCCCGGCCGCACCTGCGCGAACGCCAGCTCCAGCTCCGCCACCGCGTCGCCACGCGCCTCGTCCACCCGCGGATGCTGGCTGGTCGGCCCGATGAACAGCCCGCTGAACAGATACGACAGCCCCGGATGGTTGTGCCAGAACCCCAGCAGCGACTTCAGCAGGTCCGGCCGCCGCAGAAACGGACTGTCCGCCGGGCTCGCCGCCCCCATCACCACATGGTTGCCGCCGCCGGTGCCCACATGCCGCCCATCCAGCATGAATTTCTCCGCCGCCAGCCCCTCGGCCCGCGCCGCCTCATACAGCTCGGTGGTGCGCCCCACCTGCTCCGCCCAGCTCTCCACCGGATGCACATTCACCTCGATGACGCCCGGGTCCGGCGTCACCGAGAAATGCGGCAGGCGCGGGTCACGCGGCGGCAGATACCCCTCCAGCACCACCTTGCGCCCCAGCTCCTGCGCGGTCTGCTCCACCGCCGCCACTAGCTCCAGCCAGTCCTCGGCGGTGGTCAGCGGCGGGAAGCACACATGCAGCCGCCCCTCGTGCGCCTCCACCGCCAGCGCGGTGCGCACCACCT